>JANQIJ010000014.1 GCA_028282185.1 Rhodospirillales bacterium | reverse complement strand
GGCGGCTCAGCGGGTGGACCCGCCGACCCTGTCCATGACCTTTTCGATCAACGATTCGCCGCTTGCCGGGCAGGATGGCGACAAGGTCCAGTCTCGGGTCCACCGGCTGAGCCGCCAGCGGGGTTTCCACCGCCGGATCGCAGAGCGTATCGGCCACGGTTGCCTTGGCCAGGCCGGCGATGGCGACGATGTCGCCGGCCTCGGCCCGGTCCACCGGCTGGCGTTTCAGGTCGCGGAACACCAGGATCTTGGACGCGCGGCCCTGCTCGACCGAATTACCGTCCCGGTCCAGCGCCTTAATCGGCATGTTGGCCTCCACCGCACCCGACTGGATGCGCCCGGTCAGGATGCGTCCCAGATAGGGGTCCGCCTCCAACGTCGTCGCCAGCATGGCGAAGGGCGCCACCTCATCATCGACGGCGGGTGCCGACACATGGTCGGTGATCATCTGGAACAGCGGCTCCAATCCATCGCCTCGGGCGTCCGGTTCGGCCCCGGCCCAGCCGTCGCGCCCGGAAGCATAAAGCAGGGGGAAGTCCAGCTGTTCCTCTGTCGCGTCCAGGGCCGCAAACAGATCGAAGACCTCTTCATGGACCTGATCGATGCGCGCGTCCGGGCGGTCCACCTTGTTGATCACGACGATGGGTCGCAGACCCAGGCCCAGGGCCTTGGTCAGGACGAACTTGGTCTGCGGCATGGGGCCCTCGGCCGCGTCGACCAGCAACAGCACGCCGTCGACCATGCCGAGGATGCGTTCGACTTCACCGCCGAAATCCGCGTGGCCCGGCGTGTCGACGATGTTGATACGATGGTCGCGCCATTCGACGGAGGTGCATTTCGCCAGGATTGTGATGCCCCGTTCACGTTCCAGATCACCGGAATCGAGCGCGCGTTCAGCCACCGACTGATTGGCGCGAAAGGCACCCGATTGGCGCAGCAGGCCGTCGACCAACGTCGTCTTGCCGTGGTCAACATGGGCGATGATGGCGATATTCCGAAGCCGCGCGCGGGCGGTGGCCTGGCTCATGGCCGAAGGACGTCCTCGACCGCGGGCCGAAGGTCATCGTCGGGCCGCGCCCCCATGGCGGAAATCACCCGGGCGGCGCAGACCCCGCCGATCCGCGCGCAGGTCGCCAGGTCATGCCCCTGGGTATGGCCATACAAGAAACCGGCCGCATAGGCATCGCCGGCCCCGGTCGTGTCCTTGACTTGGTCGACGGCAGCCGCGTCGATCACATGGACCTCGTCCCCGGCAACGACGACCGAACCCTTTTCCGACCGGGTCAGGGCGGCGACCTTGCAATGGCCGCGCACCTGCTGCAGGGCCGCGTCGAAGGTTTCGACCTGATAGAGGGACAGGATTTCATCCTCGTTGGCGAATAGGATATCAACTTCGCCCTCGATCAAATGCAGGAAATCGTCCCGGTGGCGGTCGACGCAGAACGGGTCCGACAGGGACAAGGCGACTTCGCGCCCGGCCGCGTGGGCTTCGCGGGCGGCGGCGCGAAACGCCTCCTTGGCCGCCGGCGGGTCCCACAAATAGCCCTCCAGATAGGTCACACGGGCATCGCGGATCACCTCGGGTTCCAGGTCACCCGGGCCGAAATGCACGCTGGCGCCCAAATAGGTCAGCATCGTCCGCTCGGCGTCGGGGCTAACCAGGACCAAGCAGTTCGCCGTGTCCGGCCCATCAGCCGCGGGCGGCGTCTCATAACGCACGCCCATGGCGCGGATATCGTGGGCGAAGATGCGGCCCAATTCGTCGTCCCGCACACGGCCCATGAAAGCGGCGCGCCCACCCAGGCCGGCCAGAACGGCGATGGTGTTGGCCGCCGATCCGCCGGAGCATTCGGTCGCCGGGCCGACTTTGTCGTAGATCTGGCGCGACCGTTCCTGGTCGACCAGGGTCATGGCGCCCTTGTCCAGGCCCTGATCGGCCAGGAAGGCGTCTTCCGTTCGGGTCAGCACGTCGACAATTGCGTTGCCGAGGCCGACAACGTCAAACCGAGGGTCGGACATTTGCGATCCTTCTGCTTGGTTCCCATGGAATCGGCGCGGAGTATAGCGGCGACGGCGGCGCAGTCCAGCCCGGCATGCGGCCCGATCCGGCCCGCCGGGAACGCCCCGCTTGAATTCGCCGGCAAATCGGACAACTCTCCCTTCATGATCGGCGCATTCCTCAAGGCCGTCCAGCAATTGGGCGACAAGAACACCCGCAAACCGCTGTGGATCGGCATCGGCCTGGCGATCGGCGTATTTGTCGTGCTTTGGATTTCGGCCGGCTTCGTTATCCGGCATACGGCGCTGTTCGAAATCCCCTGGCTGGAGACGATTTCCGACACCCTTTCCGGCGCCCTGGTCCTGGTCCTGACCTGGGTCTTGTTCCCGGGCGTGGTTTCCGCGGTGGTCGCCCTATTCCTGGACCAGGTCGCCGAATCCGTCGAGCAGCGGCACTACCCCAGCCTCGCACCCGCCGGCGGCCAGCCCATGGGCGAACAGGTCTCCATGGCGGCCAAGTTCCTTGGCCTGGTGGTGCTGCTCAACCTGATGCTGTTGCCCTTCATGCTGCTGGGGCCGGCCTATCCGGTGTTGTTCTATGCGGTGAACGGCTATCTCCTGGGCCGCGAGTATTTTGAAATGGTCGCCGCCCGGCGTCTCGGCCTGCGCGACGTGATCCTGTTGCGCCGGGCCCATTCGGGACAACTGTTCCTCGCCGGGGTGGCGACGGCCCTGCTGTTGACGGTACCGCTGGTCAACCTGCTGACGCCGGTGATCGCCACCGCCGCCATGGTCCATCTGTTCCAGACCTGGCGACCGGCGGACATGACTGAGGGGCGCTCGGTCCAGACCGCGGAAACATCCGCCGACGACCGCGATCTGGCCTCTCGGACTGTCGGCCGCGGCGGCAATTCCGTGCTGGACGGGACCCGGCCGGACGCGTAAAGAAGGGTCGATGTTTGGCAACAAATCCTCGGGCACGGGCATCACGGCCGCACCCCAATAAGGATACGGGCGATAAGGACACCAACGTGAGCGACGACAAGGACGCCGGCGCGCCCGGCGACAACGACGGCGACGATCTTTCGGCGCCGCCGCTCAAACCGTTTTCCCGCAAAGGCTCGCATGCGCCCAAACCGCCGACGTCGTCCGGCATTCAGCCCGACGCCCACCGCCGCCCGCCGGAAATTCCGGCCGCCGCCCGCCGGCTCGACCGGGCGCGCAGCATCGACGGCGGCTCCGATCAGAAACGCCTGATCGTTGGCCGCGATATTTCACTGACCGGCGAGATAACCTCCTGTGACCGCCTGGTGGTCGAGGGTCAGGTCGAGGTCACCCTGCCTTCCGCGCGGCTGATCGAGGTCTCGCCGACCGGCGTGTTCAAGGGCAACGCCGATGTCGAAGAGGCCGATATTTCCGGCCGTTTCGAGGGCGAGTTGATCGCCCGCGGGCGCCTCGTCGTGCGCGCCGGCGGCCGGGTTCAGGGCACCATCCGCTATGGCCGGATCGTCATCGAACAGGGCGGCGAGATTTCCGGCGACATGCAGACCCTGGACGACGATTGAGCCGCTCGCCGAACGGCCCGCTGGTTCCGGCCCCTTGGTCAGCTGCCGTATGGGGCCTCGTGCTCGCCGGCTGCGTCGCTACCGCGCCGACGCCGGAGCCGACCACCGCCGCCTCCGCCGGCCCAGTTGCCCCGCCCGACCCGGCCGCCTCACCGCCGCCGCCGGCCGCCGCGCCCGCGCCCCAGGTCGCGCGACTCCCCCCCTTGCCCGCCCTCGACCCGCCGACTCTGCGAACCTATTCACGGGAACGGTTGGTAGCGGCGCTGGGATCACCAGTCTTTCAGCGCCAGGACAAAGGCGCCGAAATACTGCGCTTCCAGGGCATCGATTGCGTCCTGGATGTCTATCTTTATGGTGATGACAGGGGCCCCGCGGACCCGGACGGCAAGCCCTTGCCGGGGCCATTAAGGGTCGCCCATTTGGAGGCCCGGAACAGCCGGGGCGGCGCCATGGCGGCGGCCGACTGCCTCAAGGTGACGCCACGCGAACGGGCAGGCTGATCCATCGGCCGGCTAGAGCGTCTTGCCCTTGAAGCGGCAGAGGTCGCTTACCGGGCAGGCCGGGCAATCGGGCTTCCGCGCCTTACAGATGTAGCGGCCCAACAAGATCAACCAGTGATGCGCGTGCTGCATGTAGGCCTCGGGCGTGACCTTCAACAGTTTCTTTTCCACGGCCAAGGGCGTTTTGCCGGGCGCCAGGCCGGTGCGGTTGCCGATGCGGAAGATATGGGTGTCCACGGCGATGGTCGGCGCACCGAAGGCGATGTTGCGGACCACGTTGGCGGTTTTCCGACCGACGCCGGGCAGCGCTTCCAAGGCCTCTTGATCGTCCGGCACCTCGCTGCCGTGCTCATCGATCAGGATCTGCGACAGCTTATGGACGTTCTTCGCCTTGTTGCGATAAAGGCCGATGGTCTTCACGTAGTCGCGGATCTTGGCCTCGCCCAAGGCCGCCATCTTTTCCGGCGTGTCGGCGACCTTGAACAGAGGGCCCGTTGCCTTGTTGACGCCGACATCCGTCGCCTGGGCGGACAGCACCACCGCGACCAGCAGGGTGAAGGGGTTGATCCAATCCAGTTCGCCCTTGGGTTCCGGGTTGGCGACCTGGAGCCGGCGGTAAAATTCTTCGATGTCCGTTTTATTCATCGGGGATTTTGGCGGGCCTGGTTGTTGGTCGACGCGATCGGCACGGCCGTCAATCTAGAAAAATTCTTGTCCGGGGGAAAGGATCCGGCGATCATTGACGCCATGTCAGATTGCCAATCCGACGGTCTTGTCTACCGAACCGAACTTCGTCCGCACCGCTCCAACACGGTCAAGGGCGTGCATACCTTGATGTGGGTGATGGCCATCGTCTGGGTCCCGGTGGCCGGGATGTTCGTGGCCCTGGGCGCCTGGCCGGTACTACCGCTCATGGGTATCGAGGTGCTGTTGCTCTATGGCCTGTTGCGCCTCAATTTGCGCCGCGGGCGTGAGGTCGAAACCATCGCCGTGACGGCCCGCGAGTTGACCGTCGAACGGATCGACCATTGGGGCCGGCGCAACGCCTGGACGTTTCAGCCGCAATGGCTGCAGATACGGGTTGACGAGAGCCGCGGTCGGGGCGCGCGCTTGGTGCTGCGCTCGCACGGCCGGTCTATCGCCATTGGCCGGTTTCTGACGTTGGATGAAAAACTAAAAATGGCGGAACGGCTGAAATCCGTCTTGGCCGACCTGCGCCAGCCCGATTTCTCCGGCGCCCGGGCGTAGAGAATTCCGGCGTCCCCGCCTTAGGCCCTCAAGCCAAGCCCAACACATCCCGCATGGAATAGAGCCCCGGCGCCTGGCCGCCGGTCCAAAGGGCGGCGCGCACGGCGCCACGGGCGAAGATGCTCCGGTTGGTGGCCCGGTGGGTCAGCTCCACCCGTTCGCCCAGGCCGGCGAACAGTACCGAATGCTCGCCCACCACGTCGCCACCGCGGAGCGTCGCATAGCCGATGGCGCCGCCCGGCCGAGCGCCGGTATGGCCCTCGCGAGCGTAGACGGCCGCATCATTATGGTCCAGGCCCCGTCCCTTGGCGGCCGCCTGGCCCAGCATCAGGGCCGTGCCGGAGGGCGCGTCGATCTTGTGCTTGTGGTGCATCTCAACGACCTCGATGTCGTATTCGGCGCCCAAGGCCGCCGCAACCTGTTCGGCCAGGCCGACCAGCAGGTTGACGCCCATGGACATGTTCCCGGCCTGGACCACCGAGGCAGCGTGGGACGCGGCCTCGACGTCCGCCTGCTGCGCCGCATCCAGACCCGTGGTGCCGATAACCATGGCCGTGCCGATCTCGGCGGCGAGCGCCGCATGGGCCGCCGTGGCCGCCGGCACCGTGAAATCGATGACCACGTCGGATGCCTCGAACAAGACGCGCGCATCCTCGGTCACCGCGACGCCCTGGTCCTCCGCACCGACCAGGGCCCCCAGGTCCTTGCCCAAAAGGTTGCTCGACGGCGTTTCCGTACCGCCGGCGAGCTCGGCACCCTCGGTCTCCAGCACCGTTTCGATGAGCATGCGCCCCATGCGCCCACCCGCGCCGACAATTCCGATCTTCATGGTTCCATGTCCTGGAGCCGAACGGCTCTTTCCTTGTTTCCGTGCGGCAATTTAAGTTCGAGGGCACGGGAAAGAAACCGGAAAGTTATCAAAGGAATTGGGCGCCATGGGCCAAAGTACAGCGAAAATTACGGATGAAATGGCCAAGACGGTCACGGAACAGCGCCTGGGCTTTCTCGCCTCCGTGAGCCCCGACGGCGCCCCCAACCTGTCACCCAAGGGCACGTTCGTGGTGGTGGATGGCAGCACCCTCGCCTATGCCGAGCTGCGCTCGCCCAATACGCTCCGAAACATCGCCGCCAACCCCCGGGTCGAGGTCAATTTCGTCGATTCCTTCGCCCGCAAGGGCTGCCGGTTCAAGGGCAAGGCACGTTTCGTCGGCAAGGACGATGTTGCATTCTCAGGCCTGCGCCCACACTTCGACGGCTGGGGCGATTTGGCGGACCGCATGTCCGGGATCGTCGTCATTGATGTCGAGACCGCCCTCTCCGTCACCAGCCCGGCCTACGACCTCGGCCAGACGGAAGAAGAACTCAGAGCCCAATGGACGGAGAATTTCCGGCGGATGCAGCCGGGTGGAGAATTTCGCGGCAACTGAGGTTCCAACTTGACAATGAAACCGCTTCACGATATTTTTTAATTATTCATGAACAAATATGAAAGTGCTATGCGAAAACGAGGTCACATTAACGAGTTTGAACAGATGGTGCTGCTCGCCCTGATCAGACTCTCGCCAAACGCCTACGGAGTACCGATTCACAAAGAATTGGTAGAGAAAACTGGCCGCGAGGTTGCCTTAACACAAATCTATGCGACCCTTGATCGGCTTGCGGCGAATGGGTTCGTAAAATCCCGGGTCGGAGAATCTTCGCCGGAACGTGGTGGTAGGGCAAAAAAATACTTCGAAATAAACGCAAGCGGCGTTGAAGCTCTAAACGAAGCGCGAAATGCGATGAACAACATGTGGGAGGGAATCCAATCTCTTGAGGAGGGCATCGCCTAAATGACACTTCCTGAATCCCCAAACATAATTTCCTTCCGCGAGGCAGCAAAGTTGGCAGACAGGTTTTTTCATCTCGGAAAACAATCACTTTCCGAGAACGAAAAATATCTGTTGGCCTGCGCTGCACTTGTTACCAAGACTGAAGACCTATTGAGGTTTCCAGGTAACTCAAGAGACAGAGTTGAACGAATTCAGGCTGCCGCCGAAGACATGGACATTAAGATCTCCGACGCTCCATTCAAGGACTTCGCTATGTCATTCGAAGCGGACGACGTTCAGCCTACTTTGAAATTTTGGGGTTACTTTAAGCTACGAAAGAGCATTGAGAACGGCGAAAGGTGGATATTTCGGACAGCTGCTCATCTCTTGTTGAGCCCAGAGTACCGAGAACATTTTCTCGGAGATATGCATGAGCTGAAGAACGAGTTGCGAGACGAGTATTCTGGGTGGTCTTTGCGCCGCCGTGTGTGGCACCAGGCGGTGATCTGTTTATGGCCTGCTGTCAAGTGGCGAACCCGACAGCTTACTGAGCGATTTTTGCGCCTGATTGGCGTTATGAAAGCGTTCGAATGGATCGCTGGGAAGCTTTGATTCTTTAGATCGCGCAAAGCCACTTTCGGCCTAACGGCCTCAGGTTTTGCTAATCCTTCAAATCCTCCCACAACTCCTTGACCTTGTCGAAGAAGCCGGTGGATTGCGGGCTTTGTTGGGCCCGGTCGCTGTCGCCCTCGAACTCCTTCAGGAGCTCCTTCTGGCGATCGGTCAGGTTCTGCGGCGTTTCCACGGCGACCTGGACGAACATGTCGCCCCGCGCCTTCGAGCGCATCACCGACATGCCCTTGCCTGCCAGGCGCAATTGGTGGCCCGTGGGCGTGCCTTCGGGGATGGTGATGCGGGCGAGCTTTCCTTCGATGGTCGGCACCTCGACCTGACCGCCGAGGGCCGCCGTGGTCATGGGGATCGGCACCCGGCAGTGGATATCGGCCCCGTCCCGGTGGAAGAAGCGATGCGGGCGAATCCCCAGAAACAGGTAGAGGTCGCCCGGCGGCGCGCCGCGCAGACCGGCCTCGCCCTCGCCGGCCAGACGGATTCGCGTGCCGTCTTCGACCCCGGCGGGAATGGTGACGCTCAGCGTCTTTTCCTTATGGACCCGGCCGGCGCCGCCGCAAACCTTGCACGGGTCCTTGATCACCGTGCCGCGGCCCTGACACGTCGGGCAGGTGCGTTCGACCGTGAAGAAGCCCGATTGCGACCGGACCCGGCCGGCACCACCGCAGGTCGGACAGGTGACAGGCGCCGCGGCGCCCTCGGCCCCGGTGCCGTCGCAGGCCTCGCAAGCGACTGAGGTCGGGACCCGAATCTCCGCCTTCTTGCCGCTGAAGGCCTCTTCCAGGGAAAGTTCCTTGTTGTAGCGCAGGTCGGCGCCCTGGCCGCCGCCGCGGCCGCCCGCACGGCCACCGGCGCGGCCGCCCATGAATTCGCCGAACATTTCCTCGAAGATGTCGCCGAACCCGCCGAAACCCTGGCCACCGGCCCCGCCGAAACCCTCGAACCCGCCAGGGCCGCCCTGTTCGAAGGCGGCATGGCCGAAGCGGTCGTAGGCGGCGCGTTTCTCGTCGTCCTTCAGAATCTCGTAGGCTTCGTTCAGCTCCTTGAAATTCTTTTCCGCTTCCTTGTCGTCCGGATTGCGGTCCGGATGGTACTTCATGGCAAGCTTGCGGTAGGCGCGTTTCAGCGCCGCCTCGTCGGCGTCCTTGGCGACGCCTAGGACCTCGTAATAATCGCGCTTGTCAGCCATGGGAAGGTTCCCCCGAGCCCGGACCGGAAGGACCGCCGCTTACCATCCGTCGGGCGCGGGCCGGGACGGCGCCGCAAACACCCGACGGGGCGGAAAACAGCTCAGGCGTCCTTCTTGTCCCCGCCGTCGTTCTTGGCGTCATCCTTGTCCGGATTGACTTCCTCGAAGTCGGCATCGACGACGGTGGCATCTTCTGCCCCGGCCTTGCCGGACTGGCCGTCATCGTCGGAAGCGGGCCCGGCGTCGCCGCCGGCGGCCTCCGCCGCTTGGGCCTCTTCCTGAGACGCCTTGTACATGGCTTCGCCCAGCTTCATGGCCGCTTGGCTGAGTGCTTCCGCCTTGGCGTTGATCGCCTCGACGTCGTCGCCGTTCTTGGCTTCCTTAAGCTCGGCAACGGCCGTCTCGATGGCCTGCTTGTCGTCATCGCCGATCTTGTCGCCATATTCGCTAAGGTTTTTTTCAGCCGTATGAATCAAGGTATCGGCCGTGTTCTGCGCTTCGACCAGGTCGCGTCGCTTCTTGTCGTCCTCGGCATGGGCCTCGGCTTCCTGGACCATGCGGTCGATGTCGTCGTCGGACAGGCCGCCCGAGGCCTGGATGCGGATTTGCTGCTCCTTTCCGGTCGCCTTGTCCTTGGCCGAAACGTTGACGATGCCGTTGGCGTCGATGTCGAAGGTGACCTCGATTTGCGGCAGGCCGCGCGGGCTCGGTGGAATGCCGACCAGGTCGAACTGGCCCAAAAGCTTGTTGTCGGCGGCCATTTCACGCTCGCCCTGGAACACCCGGATGGTCACCGCCGACTGGTTGTCCTCGGCGGTGGAGAAGACCTGGCTTTTGCGCGTCGGGATCGTCGTGTTGCGATCGATCAGGCGGGTGAACACGCCGCCCAGCGTCTCGATACCCAAGCTGAGCGGCGTCACATCCAGCAGCAGGACATCCTTGACGTCGCCTTTCAGGACGCCGCCCTGGATGGCGGCACCGATGGCGACGACCTCGTCCGGATTGACGCCCTTATGCGGTTCGCGGCCAAAGAATTCCTTCACCACCTTGTGGACCTGGGGCATGCGGGTCATGCCACCGACCAGAATCACCTCGTCGATTTCAGACGCCTTCAGGCCGGCGTCTTTCAGGGCCTTCTTGCAAGGCTCGATGGTTCGTTCGACCAGATCCTCGACCAGACTTTCCAGTTTGGCCCGGCTGATCTTGATGTTGAGATGCTTGGGACCCGACTGGTCGGCGGTGATGAACGGCAGGTTGACCTCCGTCTGGGTCGTCGACGACAATTCGATCTTGGCCTTTTCGCCGGCCTCCTTGAGGCGCTGAAGGGCTAGGCGGTCGTCGCGCAGGTCGATCGAGTTTTCCTTTTTAAATTCATCGGCCAGGTAATCGACGATGCGGCGGTCGAAATCCTCGCCGCCCAGGAAGGTGTCGCCGTTGGTCGATTTGACCTCGAACACGCCGTCGCCGATCTCAAGGATCGAGACGTCGAAGGTCCCGCCGCCCAGGTCATAGACCGCAATGGTGCCGGTTTCATTTTTCTCGAGACCGTAGGCGAGCGCCGCCGCCGTCGGCTCGTTGATGATGCGCAGCACTTCCAGGCCGGCGATCTTGCCGGCGTCCTTGGTCGCCTGGCGTTGGGAATCGTTGAAGTAGGCCGGGACGGTGATGACCGCCTGGGAGACTTCTTCGCCCAGGTAGCTTTCCGCCGTTTCCTTCATCTTCTGCAGGATGAAAGCGGAGATCTGCGACGGGCTGTATTTGTTGTCCTCGACCTCGACCCAGGCATCGCCGTTGTCGCCCTTGACGATGGCATAGGGGACCAGCTTCTTGTCTTTTTCGACGGTCTTGTCTTCGAACCGCCGGCCGATCAACCGCTTGATCGCGAACAGCGTGTTTTCCGGGTTGGTCACCGCCTGGCGCTTGGCCGGCAGGCCGGTCAACCGTTCGCCACCATCGGCGAAGGCGACCATGGACGGCGTGGTCCGCGCGCCCTCGGCGTTTTCGATGACCTTCGCGTCCTTGCCGTCCATCACGGCGACGCAGGAATTCGTCGTCCCCAAATCGATCCCGATAACCTTACTCATGTTCAGTCCTTTCTTTCCGGCAAGCCGTCCGCAGACCCGTTAAGGCATCCACCTGTGCGGCTTCCATGTCAATTTTCGTCCTTGGGCGTGTCGCGCCCGCCGCAGCCGGGGGTCCGTCGTATCGGACAGGGGTTAATATTCCCCTTCGGAGGCCCTGCCGGCTCGGGGGTTATATAGGCCGGCGCCCGTCGGGCCGCAACGGTCGGGGTCTGAAAGAATTGCCGCCCGCCCATGGGCCTGCGGAGGGCTACAGTTTCTCATCGACCTGCGCACCGGGACCGGCACCGTCCTGCTCATAGGCCTTGTTGCCGCCCGCTTGGGCCTCGCCCTCGGCCGCGGTCTGCGGTTCGGGGTCGGGCGTCGGGGCGGCGGCCGGTTTCGGCCCGCCCTTGGTCACGCCGACCTTGGCAGGGCGCAACAGGCGGTCGCGCAGCATGTAACCGACCTCGATCACCTGGGCCACGGTGCCCGCGGGCTGGCTTTCGTCCGGCACCTCGAACATGGCCTCGTGCTGATTGGAATCGAACCGCTGGCCCAAAGGGTCGATCCGCGTGATGCCCTGGCGCTCGAGGGCGCTGACCAGCGCGCGTTCGGTCATCTCGACCCCGGTGGCGAGTGATTCCAGCGCGTCGGACGCCTTGCGTGCATCGGCATCAATGCTGTCGAGCGCCCGACGCAGGTTGGCGCCGACGCCCAGCACCTCGCGGGCGAAGGCTGCGACCGCGTATTTCGAGGCGTCCTGCTTGTCGCGCTCGGCCCGGCGGCGGACGTTTTCGGCCTCGGCCATGGCCCGCAACGCCCGGTCCTTCATTTCCGCCGCCTCGGTCTCAAGCTCGGCGATTCGCGCCGCCGGGTCCGCCGGAGGCGCATCGCCTGGCCCCGCGTCCTCGGGCACCACGTCGGCCGCCGCGTCCCGGGTCATCGACGGGATCGGCGCCGCGCCGTCTGGGGCATCCTCGGGCGTCGCTTGGGCCGCGTCATCGCTCACAGGGGGCGTTTCATCTTGTTCATCCTGTGCGGTCTGGGTATCGGTGTCTACGGGTGTTTCCTCGGCTTTAGACATCTTAATCCTCGGTCTTCTGGGTCGGGTCGGCCGGACCCGGTCAATCGTCCGCGGGGGCGGCCATGGCGCGGCCGATCAGGTCGGCGGTGTAATCCACCATCGGGATGATGCGGGCATAATTCATCCGCGTCGGCCCGATCACGCCGACGGCGCCGATGATCTGCTCCTGGCTGTTTCGATAGGACCTGACGACAAGCGAGCAGCCGGACATGTCGAACAGGTTGTTGTCGGCGCCGATGAAGATCTGCACGCCGTCGGCGCGGTCGGCCATGGACAGAATGCGCAGCATCTGTTCCTTGGTCTCCAGCGCGTTGAACAGGCCGCGGATGCGTTCCAGATCGGTCACAAGGCTTGCGTCTTCCAGCAAATGGGCCTGGCCGCGCACGATCAGGGAACCGCTTTCCCCGCCATCCCCGGCCCAGGTCGCCAGGCCGGCCTCGACCAGCTTGGCGGTCAAGGTGTCCAGCTGTGCCCGCTGGCCCTCGAGTTCGTCCATGATGTCGTCATAGGCCTCGGACAAGCCGCGCCCGACCAGCCGTGCCGATAGGTAGTTGGTCGCCTGAACCAGGGCCGATGCCGGCAGGTCCGTCGGAATTTCCATGATTCGGTTCTCGACCACGCCCTGCTCGGTGACCAGAATGACGAGCGCCCGGCCGGGGCTGAGGTGCAGGAACTCGATATGCTTGAGCGGCGTATCGGTCTTGGGTGCGACGACCAGTGAGGCGCATTGCGCCAGTCCCGACAGCGTCGCCGTGGCCTTTTCCAAAAGGCCCTCGACGGAATCGGAGGTCCCGGCGCAGCGGCTCTTGATGTCCGCCCGCTCCTCGGCCGTCAGATTGCCGACTTCCAGCAAGCCGTCGACATAGAGTTGCAATCCGATTTCCGTCGGCAGGCGGCCGGCCGAGGTATGCGGCGCGAACAACAGGCCCAAGTCCTCGAGATCGGCCATGACGTTGCGCACGGTCGCCGGCGACAGGCTGACCGGCAGGCGGCGGGCCAGGGTGCGCGAGCCCACGGGCTCCCCCGTTTCGACGAAACTTTCGACGATTTCACGGAAGATCTGGCGGGATCGGTCGTTCAACTCATTGATCATCGTCGTGGACTTTGCCTTGCTGCGCCATGACCCGGATGGGTTCGACGGGACGGGGGCTGGCGCGAATTTAATCATCGCCGCCGCCCGGTGCAATGGCCCGCGAGGATTGACGGACCGGCGACGAGCCGGCGAAACGGCGCCTCGGCTGCCCGCTTTACTGCGCGGAGGACGGCGGCTACTGTGCCCCGCCATCGATCGAGGAGCCGCCGCTAATGAGACCATCGGGACGCCAACCGGACGAGATGCGCACCATCCGCCTGGAGCCGGGATTCGCCAAATATGCGGAAGGTTCCTGCATGGCCCGTTTCGGCGAAACCCATGTGCTTTGCGCCGCCACGGTGGAAGACCGGGTGCCCGGCTGGATGCGCGACACGGGACGCGGCTGGGTCACCGCCGAATACGGCATGCTGCCGCGTTCCACGGCGGAGCGAACCAATCGGGAGGCCGCGCGCGGCGGTCAATCGGGCCGGACCCAGGAAATCCAACGCCTGATCGGCCGCTCGCTGCGCGCGGTCACGGATTTGCAAGCCATGGGCGAAATGCAGGTCCGCGTCGATTGCGACGTGATTCAAGCCGACGGCGGGACACGCACGGCCTCGGTCACCGGCGCCTTCGTCGCCCTGCATTTGGCGTTTCAGCGTTGTGTTGACATCGGTCTGCTGAAGGCGGTCCCCCTGACCGACCAGGTCGCCGCCGTGTCCTGCGGCCTCTACAAAGATACGGCGGTCCTGGATCTGGATTACGCCGAGGACTCGACGGCCCAGGCGGACGCCAATTTCGTCTTGACCGGCCAGGGCGGAATCGTCGAGGTCCAAGGCACGGCCGAGGACAGACCCTTCGCCGCCCAGCAGTTCGATCAGTTAATGGCCCTGGCGAACAAGGGGGTTCGCGAGTTGTGCGAATTTCAGCGCCAGGCCCTCGGCCTGGAACCGGCTTGACGCCGCCCCCGCCATGTCTCGCCCGTTCACCGAAGACCGACTTGTCATCGCCACCCACAATTCGGGGAAGCTTCGCGAGATCCGCGACCTGTTGACGCCCTTCGGTGTGGCCGTGTCGTCGGCCGGCGACCATGGTCTGCCGGAACCGGTCGAGGACGGGAACAGCTTTGTCGCCAACGCGTTGATCAAGTCGCGGGCCGCGGCCCGCGGCACGAGGCTGCCCGCCCTGGCTGACGATTCCGGTCTAGCCGTGGACGCCTTGGCCGGCCGGCCGGGCATTCACTCCGCCCGCTGGGCCGGGCCGAACAAGGACTTTGGCCTGGCCATGAAAAAGGTCTGGGACGGCATTAAGGACCAGACCGACCCTCGGGCGCATTTCGTCTGTGTCCCGTGTGCTTACCGGTCAGGAGAACGCAGCGTGATGGAGCGCACACGGCTTGGCCGGAGTAGTGCTGCGTGAAACGCATGCCCTCCGCGGCCAGAC
>JANQIJ010000010.1 GCA_028282185.1 Rhodospirillales bacterium | reverse complement strand
ATCTGGCCGCAACGGCCCTTGATCTCACCCTTCTTGCCGGCGCCCTCGACCACCGTGGTCTCTTCCTTGGTGATGATGATCTTCTTGGCGTGGCCCAGCATGTCGATGGTGACGTTCTCCAGCTTGATGTCCAGATCCTCGGAAATCACCTGACCGTTGGTCAGGATCGCCAGATCCTCGAGCATCGCCTTGCGCCGGTCGCCGAAGCCCGGGGCCTTGACGGCCGCGACCTTGAGACCACCGCGCAGCTTGTTGACGACCAAGGTGGCCAGGGCTTCGCCTTCGATGTCCTCGGCAATGATCAACAACGGCTTGGAGGCCTGGACGACCGTTTCCAGGATCGGCAGAAGCGGCTGCAGCGTCGACAGCTTCTTCTCGTGGATCAGGATGAACGGGCTTTCCATGTCGCAGGTCATCTTGTCGGCGTTGGTGATGAAGTACGGCGAGGTGTAGCCCCGGTCGAACTGCATGCCTTCGACCACGGTCACGTCCGTGTCCAGGCCTTTTGCTTCCTCGACCTCGATGACGCCTTCGTTGCCGACCTTCTGCATCGCTTCGGCGATCATCGCGCCGATCGAGGCATCACCATTGGCGGAAATCGTGCCGACCTGGGCGATCTCCTCGGAGGTCTTGACCTTCTTGGAGACCGACTTGACGTCGGTGACGATGGCGTCAACGGCCAGATCGACGCCGCGCTTCAGGTCCATCGGGTTGAGACCCGCGGCCACCGCCTTGGCGCCTTCACGGACGATCGACTGCGCCAGAACCGTCGCGGTCGTGGTGCCGTCACCGGCTTCGTCGTTGGTCTTCGACGCCACTTCCTTGACCATCTGGGCGCCCATGTTTTCGAACTTGTCGGACAGTTCGATTTCCTTGGCCACGGTGACGCCGTCCTTGGTGATGCGCGGCGCGCCGAAGGCCTTGTCGAGGACCACGTTACGGCCCTTGGGACCGAGCGTCACCTTGACCGCATCGGCCAGGACGTCAACGCCCTTCAGCATGCGGTCGCGGGCGTCGGTCGAAAATTTCACTTCTTTGGCAGACATTCGTTCTCTTCCTTAAAGCTCTTTATCGCGGTTGTGTTTCCGAGAGGTTCGGGACGAAAGCGGAGCGGCCTCAGCCGATCACGCCCAGCAAATCCGATTCCTTCATGATGATCAGTTCGTCACCGTCGATCGTCACTTCCGTGCCCGACCATTTGCCGAACAGGACCTTGTCGCCCTTTTTCACGTCCAAGGGGGTGATCGAACCGTCCTCGCCACGCGTGCCGGACCCAACGGCGATGATCTTGCCTTCCATCGGCTTTTCCTTGGCCGTGTCGGGAATGATGATGCCGCCGGCAGTCTTTTCGTCCTGCTCGATGCGCTTGACCAAGACCCGGTCATGCAGAGGCCTGAATTTCATGGTCTCTTCTCCGTTAATTCGTGGAAAAACTTGGTTTTTTGACGTCTGTTAGCACTCAAACCCAATGAGTGCCAGCGATGTAATCCGCCGCCGCCCGGCTGTCAAGCCCGAAGACAGGATTATGGCGCAACTTCATCGTGAAGATCGGGGAGGCAGGGAACCGCGTGACCGTCCGCCCGGCGTCTTATGCCGCGCCTCATTCCGCGGCTTTTTCCGTCGTCTTCAGGCCTTCGGGGTCGAGCTCGTCCTCGATCGTTTCATCAAGAACCTTGCCGTGGCGATACTTGCGGTAAAGATAGACGCCCAAGGCGCCGGACACCACGAACAGGCCGACCGCGAGGGCAATGTTGGTCGTCGCATCGACATTGATGCCGGTGCCGACCAGGGCGAAGACCAAGGTCTGCGGCACGTAACCGATGGCCGAGCCGGCGATGAACGGCAGGAAGGCGACGCTGCTTACCCCGGCCGCCAGGTTGGTCACCAGATTGGAGCCCACGGGCAGGAACCGGATCAGCAAGGTCATCGTGAACGGGTTGTCGGCCAGGAACGCATCGATCCGCCGAACCTTGCCGGGAAACCGGTTGGCGACCAGGTCCCGGCCCATGAAGCGCGCATAGTAAAACGTGATGGTGCAGCCGCAGGCGGTCGCCAGAACGCCGACCAACGCGCCGAACGCCAGGCCGAACGCATAGCCGGCGAGGAAGCTGATGATCTGGCGCGGCAGGCCGACGGCGGTGAACAACGCCCCCATGGCGACGAACATGGCGACGCCGGCCGCCCCATGGCCACGCACATAGCGGTCGATCCAGGCCTCGTCCAGGGCGTCCTGCAATCCAGAGACCCGGATCGCGACGACCAGCAGGACGAGGGAGGCCAGCAAACCGCCGCCGCGCAGGATGATCTTGAAGTTCATCGCCGGCCTCTCATGCGCCGCCCATCGGCGCATCGGCGGTTTCTTCGACCACTTCGGGGCGCGAGCCGCGGCTTTGCAGCCACATCACGCCGAGCAAGTCGACGATCCCGACCCACAGGCGGTTCCACACGCCGTATTTCGAGGCCCCCCGCTCACGCGGTCGGTGGTTGACAGGCACCGAGGTCACCCGACCGCCCAGGCGGATCATCAACGCCGGCATGAACCGGTGCATGTGATCGAACCGGGGAAACCGAAGAAAGGCGTTCCTGGTGAAGACCTTGAGCCCGCAGCCCGTGTCCGGCGTGTCGTCCTTCAACAGGCCGGCGCGGATGCCGTTGGCGATGCGCGACGACAGGCGGCGGATTTGGGTGTCCCGCCGCTTCGCCCGCAGACCCGCGATCATCACGCGGTCGCCGCCGCCTTCCTGTTCATACGTGTCCCACAACGCCGGGATGTCCGCGGGATCGTTCTGGCCGTCGCCGTCCAGCGTCGCGATCAGCGGGGCGCGGGCATGGCTGACCCCGGTCCAAATCGCGGCGCTCTGTCCGCAACAGGCGACATGGCGCAAAACCCGCAGCGCCGGCTGTTCGCGGGCAAGGTCCTTCAGCCGGGCCAGCGTCTCGTCGGTGCTGCCGTCATCGACGTAGACGATTTCAAACGGCCCGCGATCGGCCAAGGCCCGGGCGATCTCATCGATCAACGGCTTGAGGTTCTCGGTCTCGTTGTGGACCGGCACGACGACCGACAGCCGCGGCGCGGGCGGCTGACCCGACGCCGCCCGAAGGCTGACCTGGGACTCGGAATTCGATGGTGTGGCTGTCATTAAAATTCTGGTTTGCCAAGGGGGCTACGGTGCGCGACGGCCGTCTGCGCAATCCGTGCGGGAGCTTATTGCACCCGCGTTGGCAAAGGTCAAATGTCTTGAATCCGATGGTCGGGCGGTCCAAACCTGTTGGTTCCCGCCGGATATCGATCCGCGGCTCGACCGAAAGGAGATCCCATGTCCGCCGACGCCCCATTGTCGCTGCACCATGAAGCGGTCGACCCCGCCTGGATCGACTACAACGGCCATATGAATCTGGCCTATTACGTGTTGGTTTTCGATCATGCGACGGACGCGCTGATGGACCATGTGGGGCTCGACGCGGCCTATCGCGCCCGCACCGACGGATCGCTGTTCGTTGTCGAAAGCCATGTGACCTATGGCGACGAGGTCATGCAGGGCGAGGACATGGCAATCGCCACGCGGATCCTCGACGTCGACCATAAGCGCCTCCGCCTGTTCCATGAGATGGCCGCCGGCGCGGACCGTCGGCCGGCCGCAACCAACGAGTTGATGATCCTGCATGTCGATCTGTCGACCCGTCGCACGGCGCCGTTTCCCGATACCGTTCTGAACCGGTTGCAGAACCTGCAAGAGAGCCATGCCCGCCTGACTCCGCCGCCGCAAGCCGGGCGGGGCATTTCCTTCGCCACGCGGCGCGCCGGCGCCTGAGCGCCCGATCATGACGATACCGAGAAAAAAAACGGTCGCGCAACAAAACCCATGAAACCTGAGGCCGGGGTGTGTTAGACAGGGCACTCAGGCTGGTTACGGGTGCGCCCCGCACGGGATCTATTCCCCTGTCGGTGGCGGGCGATAGGCAGGCACGGAAGGTCGCCCCGGTGTCCGAAGACGAGAAGCTCCGCCAAAAACCGTTCGAATACGCGCGCGCCGCCCTGAATATGATGGAACAGCAGGGCATTCCGCCCAAACCCAACAACTTCGCAGTTTGGTATCGATACTTTTCCGGTGCCTATCCTGAGTTGACCCGTGCCCTGGATGTGATCATTGACGACGGCCTGCCGTTCACCGACGAACGCTCGGCCGAGGTCTATGACCAGTTTCTCGGGATCCGCCTGGAAGACGATTTCCTGGACGACGCCACGGCCCGGATCGAAACCGAAGTCATGAAACTGATGAAACACGCGGAAGCCGCGGGCCAGGACGCCGAGGCCTATGGCGACACCCTGTCCACGGTTTCGGGCAGATTGTCGTCCGACACGGAAATCGGCAACCTGCAACAGATCATGGAGCAGGTTCTGGCCGCGACCCGGACCATGGAAGACCGCAACCAGCTGCTTCAGAACCGGCTTAAGGAATCGGCCGGCGAGATCCAAAGCCTCAAGGAAGACGTTGAATCCCTGCGCCACGAGGCCCTGACGGACGGCCTGACCGGGGTCGCCAACCGCAAGTTCTTCGATGAGGAAATCCGACTTGCGGCGGCCGAGGCTTCGGACACCGGCACGCCCCTGACCCTGCTAATGGTCGACATCGACCATTTCAAAAACTTCAACGACACCCATGGCCACCAGGTGGGCGATCAGGTCCTGCGCTTTGTCGCCAAGATTCTGAAGGGCTGCGTGCGCACCGAGGATTTGACCGCGCGCTATGGCGGCGAGGAGTTTTCCATCATCCTGCGCAACACGGACCTCGTCAACGGCAGCAAGGTCGGCCAAAAGGTCCGCACCTCGGTCAGTAAGAAAACGATCCTCAATCGCTCGTCTGGAGAAAGCCTGGGCACGATCACGGTCTCGATCGGCACGGCCCAGTTCACTCAGGGTGAGAGCATCGAGGCTTGGATCGAGCGGGCAGACCAGGCACTCTATCAGGCAAAACAAAACGGCCGCAATCGGGTCGAGATGGCCGAAGCCCCCGACACGCCGGTTTCCGGCGCGGCTGGCAAAGGATGAACAAAATGGCCAGGCTGCCCGACCGGCTGCTCGATTTCTTTCCGGATCCCACGGTCCTGCTGGACCGGAGGCGGACCGTCGTGCTGGCCAATAACGCGGCGCGCGACCTTCTGGAAATCACCGCCGCCGGACAGGATCTGGCGATGTCGCTGCGTCACCCCAGGGTATTGGGCGCCGTCGATGAAGTCATCGGCAGGGATATGAGCCGCACGGTCGAGATCGTCCTACCCGGCGTGACCACGCGGAACTTCGAAATGCACGTTGCCGGCGTGCCGCCGACCGACAGTTCAAGCACCATCGGCGCCGTCCTGGTTCTGCGCGATCAGACGACGGCCCGCCGAGCGGAGCAAATGCGCGCCGATTTCGTGGCCAACGCCTCGCATGAATTGCGCTCGCCCTTGGCGGCCCTGCTGGGTTTCATCGAAACGCTGGGCGGCCCGGCCGGCGAGGATCCGGAAACCCGCGAACGGTTCCTTGGCATCATGCTGCGCGAATCCCGGCGCATGGCCGGCTTGATCGATGACCTGTTGACGCTTTCCCGGGTCGAAATAAACGAGCACGTGCGGCCCAAGGCACCGGTCGATGTGGCCACGGTCCTGGTCAACGTGACCGAAGCGCTAAGCGTCCAGGCGCGCGGCCGAAACATGCCGATCCACGTCAATTACGGCGACGACCTGCCGGTGGTCTACGGCGAGGCTGATCAGTTGTTCCAAGTGTTCCGCAACCTTGTCGAAAACGCCATTCGCTACGGCCACGAGGGCGAACCCATCGACCTCAAGGTCGAACCGGCGGACAGCATTCCCGGAATCGGCAAACCGGGCATCGCCGTCAAGGTGCGCGACCGCGGCGACGGCATTCCCGAAGACGCGATTCCCCGCCTCACCGAACGGTTTTACCGGGTCGACAAGGCACGCTCGAAAAGCCTCGGCGGGACCGGCCTGGGACTGGCGATCGTCAAACACATCGTCAACCGGCACCGCGGGCACTTGGCCGTGGAAAGCGAGCTCGGCAAGGGCAGCACCTTTACCGTCTACCTGCCGTCCGAACAGGATCGTCCACGCGGCGGGCGGTCGCGGCAAGAGCGGGCCCAGGCCTCGTAAGCCTCCGGCTGCTTGAGGCCTTGTGACGGCGGGCATCGCGCGGCGCCGCAATCGTTGATCCCCGCCCCGCATCGGCGATATTGCCGCCGTGTTCCGATACCTGGCCTACGCCCGGCCGGCCCGGTTCGAGAGGCCAATTGACCACACCGAAACGCCTGTCCCACCTTTCCTCGCTTAGGTCTACGCCTGTCACAAAACCGCAATATAAAAGACATAAATCTTACGTGTGACGCCCCTAGTTTGTCGGCGACGAACTTCGGGGGCAGGCGTCCTCCGGAAGAAGTTATTTCCTCACGTAAAGAGAAACCTAGGAGCACCCTATGATTCGCAAGACCCTCGCCTTCGCGGCCGTGGCCGGCATGGCCCTGTCCGTGTCGACGATCGCCGAAGCGCGCGACCAGATTCGCATTGTCGGTTCGTCGACCGTTTTCCCGTTCTCCACGGCCGTGGCCGAACAGTTCGGTAAAACCACCAAGTTCAAGACCCCGGTGGTCGAAAGCACCGGCTCCGGCGGCGGCCTCAAGCTGTTCTGCGCGGGCATCGGCGCCCAGCACCCGGACATGACCAACGCGTCGCGCCGGATCAAGAAGTCCGAAGTCGAACGTTGCGCCAAGAACGGCGTCACCGACATCACGGAGATCAAGGTCGGCTACGACGGCATCGTGCTCGCCAACTCCAAGGCGGCGCCGCAGATGAAGCTGTCGCGCAAGCACATCTTCCTGGCCCTGGCCAAAGACATCCCGGCCGGTGAAGGCAAGCTGATCCCGAATCCGCACAAGACCTGGAAAGACGTCGATCCGTCCCTGCCGGACAAGAAGATCGAAGTTCTCGGCCCGCCGCCGACCTCCGGCACCCGCGATGCCTTCGCCGAACTGGCGCTGGAAGGCGGCTGCAAGAAGTTCGACTGGATCAAGGCCATGAAGAAGAAAGACAAGAAAAAATACAAAGCCGTTTGCCACTCGGTCCGTGAAGACGGCGCCTATGTGGAAGCCGGCGAAAACGACGTCTTGATCGTTCGCAAGCTCGAAGCCAACCCGAACGCCTACGGCGTGTTCGGCTACAGCTTCCTCGACCAGAACGCCGACAAGGTTCAGGGCTCCATCGTCGATGGCCAGGCCCCGACCTTCGAAGCGATCTCCGACGGCTCCTACCCGGTGTCGCGTTCGCTGTACTTCTATGTGAAGAAGGCGCACGTCGGCTCGATCCCGGGCATGAAGGAATACGTCGCCGAGTTCACCTCGGAAAAAGCCTTCGGTCCGGACGGCTACCTGACGGACAAGGGCTTGATCCCGATGGGTGAGAAGGAACGCAAGAAGTTCCAGGCCGACGGCAAGGCCATGGCCAACAACATCAATCTCTAGGCAAATTTGTTCCCCCGGAAGGTTCCACCTTCCGGGGGAATTGCCCTGGGCCGGGAATTTGCCCGACCGCTTCGGGACATCTTCCAGCCGGTCTTGTTCGGGCACTTGCCGCCCGGGCGGATGGGCCGGGCCGGTCGATTAACGACCGGAATTGACGACCGATATCGCCGTCGCCGTTTGTTTGTGCATTTTTCGCCGAGCTGATTTTTCACGCTTTCGTATCCATGCCGGCGGCCCGCGTTGCGAAGACCGGTCCGCCAGACCCGAAGGAGCAGTCCGCTTATGAGCTTCCCGGTCATTCTTGGCGTTCTCGTACTATTGACGATCCTGGGCTTCTTCGTCGGCCGGTCCCGGGCCATGGGCGTCGTCGGTGGGCAGGCCAACCAGTTGCATTCCCGACCGCACTACTACGGCCATTTCATCGGCGCCTGGTGCGCCATCCCCGGGGTGCTGTTGTTCCTCGCCTGGGTCGCGCTGGAAACATCGGTCATCGAATCCATGGTGATTGCCAGTCTGCCGCCGAATCTGGCCAATCTGCCCCAGGCGGAAATGAACCTCCTGATCAACGACATCGTCAACTTGTCGCGCGGCGATGTGACCAGCCGCGCGGTCGTCGAAACGGACGTGCGCGCCGCCGCCGATTTCTACGCCCAGCTGAAAAGCTCCAGCAAGACACTGCTGCTGGCGATCACTGTCGTCCTGGCCCTGGCCGGCATGCTGTTCGCCCGCGCCAGGATAGCACCGGACCTCAGGGCCCGTAACCGCGTCGAACGCGTGGTCATGATCATCATGATCATCTGCTCGACCATCGCCGTGCTGACGACCATCGGCATTGTCCTATCCCTGGTTTTCGAAAGTTTGCGGTTCTTCCAGAAGGTTGCGCCGACGGACTTCATTTTCGGGCTGGAATGGAGCCCGCAAACGGCGCTCCGGGCCGACCAAGTCGGCGCCACCGGCCTGTTCGGCGCGATACCGCTTCTCGCCGGCACCATGTTGATCTCGTTCATTGCCATGTGCGTCGCCGCCCCGGTCGGGCTGATGGCGGCGATCTACATGTCGGAATACGCGCCGGCCAAGGTGCGCGGCGCGGTCAAGCCGGCGCTGGAAGTCCTCGCCGGAATCCCGACCGTGGTCTACGGCTTCTTCGCCGCCCTGACCGTGGCGCCGTTCTTCCGCGACACGGGAATCGAACTGGGCCTGGTGATTTCGTCGGAAAGCGCGCTTGCCGCCGGGATGGTCATGGGCATCATGATCATTCCCTTCGTCTCGTCGCTGTCCGACGACGTGATTTCCGCCGTGCCGCAGTCGCTGCGCGAAGGCGCCTACGGTCTGGGCGCGACCAAATCGGAAACGATCAAACAAGTCATCCTGCCGGCGGCCCTGCCGGGAATCGTCGGCTCGTTGCTGTTGGCCGTCTCCCGGGCCATCGGTGAAACCATGATCGTGGTGATGGCCGCCGGCCTGGCCGCCAATTTGACCGCCAACCCGTTCGAGGCGGTGACCACCGTGACGGTGCAGATCGTCACCCTGCTGGTCGGCGACCAGGAGTTCGACAGCGCCAAGACATTGGCCGCCTTCGCCCTTGGCCTGATCCTGTTCTGCGTGACCTTGGTGCTCAACATCATCGCGCTTTCCATCGTCAACAAGTATCGAGAGCAATATGACTGACGCGACCACCATGAACGCGGTATCCGGTTCGGGACTGCGCAAGTCCCATTCCGGCGATATCGTCAAGGCCAGCCTGAAACGACGCTACGCGGCCGAAAAACGCTTCCGCGCCTATGGGATTGCCGCCATCCTGTTCGCCCTCAGCATGCTGGCGATCCTGTTCTCGACGATCATCGGCAAGGCGGTGCCCGCCCTGACGCAGACCATGATCCAGCTTGAGATCACGCTCTACCCGCAGGACATCGACCCCGACGGCACAAGGGACCCGGATGTCCTGTCGACCGCCAACTACCGGAAACTGATCCGCCAAGCGATGTTCGACCTGTTCCCCGACGTCACCAGCCGGCGCGACAAGCGCCAGCTCTACGACATGATCAGCCCGGGCGCCGTGTTCACCATTCGCGACCAGGTCTTGAAGGACCCGTCACTGATCGGCCAACGCATGACCTTTCAGATGCCCATGTCCGACGACATCGACCAGTTGAACAAGGGCGCGATCCGCGCCGACCTGCCGGAAAGCGAACGCCGGGTCAACGACAAGCAGATCGCCTGGTTCAAGCGGCTCGAATCCCGCGGTATCGTCGAAACCGTGTTCAACACCACCTTCTTCACCGCCGGCGATTCGCGCGAACCGGAACTGGCGGGGATCTGGGGGGCCGCCGTGGGCTCGTTCTTCACCATGATGGTGACGTTGTTGATCGCCTTCCCCATCGGCGTGTTATCCGCGGTCTATCTTGAAGAATTCGCCCCGGTCAACCGCTGGACCCAGGCGATCGAGGTCAACATCAACAATCTGGCCGCGGTGCCATCCATCGTCTTCGGGCTTTTGGGCCTGGCCGTTTTCATCAACTTTTTCGGCATGCCTAGATCGGCGCCCGTGGTCGGCGGCCTGGTGCTTGCCCTGATGACCCTGCCGACGATCATCATCGCCGCCCGCTCGGCCCTGAAATCCGTGCCGCCGTCGATCCGCGAAGCGGCCTTCGGGTTGGGCGCCTCCCACCTGCAGGTCATCACCCATCACGTACTGCCGCTGGCCATGCCGGGCATCCTGACCGGGACAATCATCGGCATGGCCCAGGCCTTGGGCGAAACCGCGCCGCTGCTGATGATTGGCATGGTCGCCTTCATCGTCGATATCCCGGGTGGACCGCTGGACCCGTCCACGGTGTTGCCGGTGCAGATCTTCATTTGGGCGGATTCGCCCGAACGGGCCTTCGTCGAACGAACCTCGGCGGCGATCTGCGTACTGCTCAGCTTTCTTGTGATCATGAACGTCGGCGCGGTGCTGCTGCGCAAACGCTTCGAACGGAAATGGTAAGGACCCGGACATGAACGATTCCGCCACCAACGAAACCCAGGCCGGCACCGATGCCGCCGGCGACGAGAAGGTCAAATTGCTGTCGCGCGGCGTCAAGGTCTTCTATGGCGACAAGCAGGCCCTGTTCGACGTCGATCTGGACATCAACGAGAACGAGGTTACGGCGCTGATCGGTCCTTCGGGTTGCGGCAAGTCGACCTACCTGCGCTCGCTCAACCGGATGAACGACACCATCGACATTTGCCGGGTCGAAGGCGACATCATCCTCGACGGCGACAACATCTATGACAAGGCAGTCGACGTGGTGCACCTGCGCGCCCGGGTCGGCATGGTGTTCCAGAAACCCAATCCGTTCCCGAAATCGATCTACGACAACGTCGCCTACGGCCCGCGCATCCATGGCATCGCCACCGGCAAGGAGGAATTGGACGGCATCGTTCAGACCGCGCTGGAGAAGGCCGGCCTGTGGACCGAGGTCAAGGACCGGCTGGACGCTCCGGGCACGGGCCTGTCCGGCGGCCAGCAGCAGCGGCTGTGCATCGCCCGGGCCGTCGCCGTCTCACCGGAAGTCATCTTGATGGACGAACCTTGCTCGGCACTCGACCCGATCGCCACGGCGAAGATCGAAGAGCTGATCGACGAGTTGCGCGAGAACTTCACCATCGTCATCGTCACGCACTCCATGCAACAGGCGGCGCGGGTCTCGCAAAAGACCGCGTTCTTCCATCTTGGCTACCTCGTGGAAGTCGACGAAACTGAAAAGATGTTCACCAATCCGTCCGACGAACGGACACAGGGATACATCACTGGCCGCTTTGGTTAAGGTCGCGGCGGCGACGTCCGCCACCCGGAGGCTGCGCATGAACGAACATATCGTCAAATCTTTCGACGAAGATCTGAAGAAGCTCGACAACATCATCGCCGAAATGGGCGGCATGGCCGAGGTCCAGTTGGCCGACGCCATCGAGGCCCTGATCAAGCGCGACACCGATCTGGCTGATCAGGTAATCACTTCGGACAAGAAGATCGACATCCTGGAACACGAAATGGACGGCCAGGCGACGGCCACGCTGGCGCTCCGCCAACCCTTGGCCGACGACCTGCGGGTCACGATCACCGCCTTGCGCACGGCCAGCCTCATCGAACGGATCGGCGATTACGCCAAGAACATCGCCAAACGCTCGGTCGTCCTTGCCCAATCGCCGCCACTTGGCCCGACCAAGAGCATCGGCCGCATGGCGGCCTTGGTCCAAGGCATGATCAAGGACGTGCTTGACGCCTACATGACGCGTGACGTGGAAAAGGCTGCGGCGGTCCGCGCCCGCGACGCCGACGCGGACCTTTTGCATACCAGCCTGTTCCGCGAGATTCTGACCTACATGATGGAGGATCCGCGCACGATCACGTCCTGTACGCATCTTCTGTTCGTTGCCAAGAACCTGGAACGGATCGGCGATCACGCGACCAACGTCGCGGAAAACGTCCATTACCTGGTGACCGGCGACCTGCCCGCCGACGAACGCGAAAAAAGCGACGCATCGAGCTTCACCCTGGTCGAAACGGAATAGGACCCGGATCACGAGATGAGTGCCAATATTCTGATCGTCGAAGACGACCCATCCCTGGCCGAATTGCTGCGTTACAACCTGTCGAAGGAAGGCTTCGAGGCAACCGTCGTCGACGACGGCGAAGCGGCGATCGTCGCCGTCGAGGAAGAAGAACCGTCGCTCGTCATTCTGGATTGGATGCTGCCCAATCTGTCGGGGATAGAAGTCTGTCGCCAGCTGCGCCGTCGGCCGTCGAACCGGGCGTTGCCGGTGATCATGCTGACCGCCCGGGGCGAGGAAGCGGACCGCATCCGCGGTCTCGATTCCGGGGCAGACGATTATGTCGTCAAACCGTTTTCGCCGAATGAACTGATCGCCCGGGTACGCGCCCTGATGCGACGTGCCCATCCGGAACGGATCGACGATGTCCTGAGCTACGCCGACTTGACCATGGATTTGGAACAGCACCGGGTCTACCGCGACGACCAACAGATTCATCTGGGCCCCACTGAATTCCGCCTGTTGCGCGTGTTCCTGGAACGGCCCGGCCGGGTTTACTCACGAGAGCAGTTGCTCGACAAGGTCTGGGGTCGCGATATCTATGTCGAATCGCGGACCGTCGACGTCCATATCCGACGCCTGCGCAAGGCGTTGAACGCGGACGGACGGGTCGATCTGATTCGCACGGTCCGCTCGGCCGGTTATTCCCTGGACGCAGCCGCCGACTGAACCGACGCGACGGAATCCAATTCTCGTCCGGCAACAGTCACCTAGGCTACAGACCTGATTAACTTTCTCGTCTTACAATGCGGGCGGGAAAGAGATGGCTATCTCGCGTTTCACATACGCCCGGCTGTTGCTGACGCTTCGCCGTTTCGTGCGCAACGACCACCTGATTCTGATGGTCCTGGCGCTGGGCGTCGGCTGCGCCTCCGGCGCGGCGGTGGTCGGGTTCCGCGAAGCCATCGACCTGATCCAGGAATTGTTCTACGGCAGCGACAGCGAACGCCTGTCCCAGCACGTCCAATCCCTGCCTTGGTGGCAGGTGCTGAGCGCGCCGGCGGTGGGGGGATTGGCCGTCGGCCTGCTGGTTCACCATTTCCTGCCCGGCCGCCGGCCACATGGCGTCGCCGATGTGATCGAGGCGGAAAACCTGAAGGACGGATGGATGTCGTCGCGTGTCGGCTTGATGTCGGCGATCACCAGCGCGCTGTCCATCGGCGCCGGCGCGTCGGTCGGGCGCGAAGGCCCGGCCGTCCACCTGGGCGCCTCGCTGGGCGGTTGGATCGGCCGCCGCCTGCATCTGACCCGTTCGCTCAAACGGACGCTGCTCGGCTGCGGCGTCGCCGCCGCGGTCGCCGCCTCGTTCAACGCGCCGCTCGCCGGCGCGCTGTTCGCCAACGAGGTCGTCATCGGTCACTACGCCTTGAAGGCCTTCGCCCCCGTGGTCGTCGCCAGCGTCGCCGGGACGGCGATCTCGCGCTATTGGTTCGGCGATTTTCCGGCCTTCGCCCTGGTCGGTCATCCGGAGGTCTCGTTCTGGGAATTCCCGGCGTTTATCGGGCTGGGCATTACTTGCGCGATCTGCGCCATCGTGATGATGCAGGCAATCGTCATGGCCTCCAACCTGTCCAAGGCGACCCCCCTGCCCGGCTGGATCAAACCGGCGATCGCCGGACTGGGGGTCGGCGCCTTTGCCCTGGTCGTGCCCCAGGTCTTGGGCGTCGGATATGGCGTGACCGAGGACGCCATGCTGTCGACCTATGCCCTGGGCACGCTGTTGGTGATCCTTGTCTGTAAGATCGTCGCCACCGCGTTCAGCCTCGGCTGGGGCTTTTCCGGCGGCGTGTTTTCGCCGGCACTGGTAATCGGCGCGGTGACCGGCAGCGCTTACGGTATCCTGGCGACGGGGGTTTTCCCCGAACTGTCGTCGGGGCCGTCGGCCTATACGGTGGTCGGCATGGGCGCCGTCGCCGCGGCGGTCCTGGGCGCGCCGATCTCGACCACCTTGATCATCTTCGAAATGACCAGCGACTATGCGCTGACACTGGGCGTCATGCTGGCCGTGGTGGTTTCATCAGAGGTCGTCCATCAGACCTACGACCGGTCGTTCTTTACCCGCCAATTGCGCCTGCGCGGCATCGATCTGACGGCCGGCCTGGAGACCGAGGTGATGCAGACCATCACCGTCAACAAGGTAATGCGCCGCGAATACGTTTCCATCGGCATGGGTGCCAGTCTGGACGACATGCGCCATCTGCTGCAATCGACAGGTACGCGCGAATTGTTCGTTGTCAAAGATACGGGCGACCTACATGGCACCGTGACATTGGCGGACCTTAGCGATTTCGCCTTTCAGCACGATCTTGATTCCCTGGTCAATGCCGGCGACGTGGCCCGCGTCAATCCGCCGGTGCTGAACCGCTACGACGACATCGAAGTCGCCGTGAACCTGATGGAAAAGACCAAGGAGCGGATCATTGCGGTCATCGAATCGACCGACGACCGAAAGCTGGTCGGCGCCGTCACCTATGGCGAAGTGATGACCGAATTCAACCGCAAGCTGATGGAACGCCGGCGCGAAGAGCTGGGACACGACTAAGCAAAACCCGAAGCGGCCGCGCCGCGAAGGTGGCTTTGCGGCAAATCAACGAGCAAAACCCGAAGCGGCCGCGCCGCGAAGGTGGCTTTGCGGCCGAACAACAGGCAAAGCCGGAGAGAGGCGGACCTGCCGCTTAGGTCGGCGCCGGGGCTCGGCCCCTATTTCGCCAGGCGCAGCCAGTCGTAACGGTCGGCGGCGCGGATCTTGATCTTCTTGATTTCCAGTTCGGGCGAGCCCTGGTCCAGGACATCGATGGTGATGTCGCTGCCCGGGCCGCCCTGGGCCCAGACACGACGATAGAACTCGGCCATGTCGGAGACGTGCCGGCCGTTGGCCCCCATGATGATGTCGCCGGTCTTTACCCCTGCTTGTTCGGCGGGGCTGCCGTCGGCAACCCGCATGATGACCAGTCGGCCCCGGACCTCATGGGTATAGACCCCCAACCAGGGATGAGCCGGCCCCGGGCCACGGCCGGTTTCGACCATCACCTTGAGGATCGGTTTCAAGGCGTCGATCGGAACGAACATGTTGCCGTGAACCGGTTCAGTCGGGCCGGCCGCATCGTTGACCACCAGGGAGCCGATGCCGACCAGACGTCCCCGCATGTCAAACAAGCCGGCGCCGCCGAAAAACGGATTGGCCGGCGCCGTGAAGATGGCGTCCTCCAAAAGGTATTCCCAATAGCCGGCGAATACCCGGCGTGAGACAACGCGGGCGGGCGTGATCGGTCTGGCGCCGCCCATGGCGACGGAAACCACGCCGGCACCCTCGGCCAGCTCGGTGGATGAACCCAGCGTCGCCGGCGTGACCTGGATCGGCCCGCGGATACGCAGCAGGCCGAAGCCCGTGTTGTGGTCGTAGGCGACAAGAGCGGCCGGGCGTGCACCGCCGTCCTGCAACACAACCTCGGCCGACGTGGCCTCGAGGATCAAGTAACCGATGGTCAGGACCAGGCCCGATTCATCGATGACGATGCCCGTGCCTTGCCGCTCGGTGCCCAGCGAGCCGGCGGTGCGGGCGTTTTCCGGCACCGTGGTGCGGATCCCGACAATGCCGCCGAGCACCCGTTCCATGGCGCTTTCGCCGTCGGCTCCGGGCGGACGCAACGGCGCGTCCCCGGGGCTGGCCGACGCGGGCGGCGGGAACAGCAGCAACAGCGCGAAAACGGCAGGCAACAGCCATAAGATGGATCGGTCGGTGGGCATGAAATCCTCTTGGGTTGATCAGGTATCTTACCACTGCCGCCGGGCGGGCGCTAATCACGGAACGGCGACATCGCGCCGCCAGGCGGAAAAATCCGGATCGCGGGGAACGAAGGCATACCGGCATGGCGGGAGCGGGGCGCATATTATATAAGTCCAGAATGCCCGATAATGCCGAGCCCCCCGCCGCCCCCGCGATGCCCGCCGCCGGTCCGACCGACGGGGCACCGACGGCCCTTGCGCCCTATCTGGCGGGCTTGAACGACAGCCAGTCGCAAGCCGTTCAGGCGATCGACGGGCCGGTCCTGGTCCTGGCCGGCGCCGGCACGGGCAAAACCCGTGTCTTGACCACGCGTCTGGCCCATATCCTGATGCAGCGCAAGGCGCGGCCCTGGGAAATCCTGGCCGTGACCTTCACCAACAAGGCGGCGCGCGAGATGAAGGAACGGGTCGGCCGCCTGGTCGGCACCCCGGTCGAGGGCTGGTGGGTCGGCACCTTCCATGCCACGGGTGCGCGCATCCTTCGGGCCAACGCGGAACTCGTCGGGCGCAAGCCGAATTTCACGATCCTCGACGCCGACGATCAGGTACGCCTGATCAAACAGCACCTGGAGGCCCAGGAAATCGACGAAAAACGCTGGCCACCGCGGGTCGTCAGCGGGCAAATCCAGCGCTGGAAGGATCGCGGCCTGATGCCCGACAAGGTCCCGGAAGACGAGGCAGCCGCCCTTTGCGACGGCCGGGGCCATGAGCTCTATACCGCCTATCAAGCCCGCCTGGAGGCGTTGAACGCCGTCGATTTCGGCGACCTGTTGATGCTTTGCCTGGAACTGTTCCAACGCGAGCCGGAGGTTCTGGCCAAGTATCAGAACCAGTTTCGCTACATCATGGTCGACGAGTACCAGGATACCAACGTGGCCCAATACCTGTGGCTCCGCCTGCTGGCCCAGGCGCACCGCAACGTTTGCTGCGTCGGCGACGACGATCAGTCGATCTATTCCTGGCGCGGCGCCGAGGTCGGCAACATCCTGCGCTTTGAGAAGGATTTTCCCGGCGCCACCGTCGTCCGCCTGGAACGAAACTACCGCTCGACCTCGCATATTCTGGCGGCCGCCTCCGGGTTGATCGCCCATAACGACGGTCGGCTCGGCAAGACGCTATGGACCGAAGCCAACGACGGTGACCCGGTGGTCGTGCGCGGCGTTTGGGACGGCGACGAGGAGGCCCGCGTCGTCGGCGACGAGATCGAACGCCTGCATCAATCGGGCCACGCCTTGAACGGGATCGCGGTCCTGGTCCGCGCCGGATTCCAAACGCGCGAGTTCGAGGAACGGCTGATCACCCTTGGCCTGCCCTATCGCGTGGTCGGCGGTCCCCGGTTCTATGAACGCCAGGAAATCCGCGACGCCATCGCCTATTTGCGGGTCATCGCCCAACCGGCGGACGATCTGGCCTTCGAGCGTATCGTCAATGTCCCAAAACGCGGCCTGGGGCAGACGACGCTGCAGACGATTCACGCCCACGCGCGGGCCGGTGGATTGTCGCTCGGCGCCGCGGCGGGTGACCTGACCGATACGGACGAATTGAAACCCCGCGCGCGGACGACCTTGCGGGCCCTGCTGGACGATTTCGAGCGCTGGCGCGCGCTGGTCTCGGTGACCGATCACACGGACCTGGTCAAGACCGTATTGGACGAAAGCGGCTATACGGACATGTGGCGCGAAAGCAAGGCACCGGAAGCCCCGGGGCGGCTGGAAAACCTCAAGGAAATGGTCGTCGCGCTGGGAGACTTCGACAACCTGGCCGGCTTCCTGGAACATGTCAGCCTGGTCATGGAGAACGAGGAAAGCACCTCGGAAGACAAGGTCTCGCTGATGACCCTGCACAGTGCCAAGGGCCTGGAATTCGATACCGTTTTCCTGCCCGGCTGGGAGGAAGGCCTGTTCCCGCACCAGCGCGCCCTGGACGAGGGCGGGGTCGCCGCGCTTGAGGAAGAACGGCGGCTGGCCTACGTCGGCCTGACCCGGGCAAAGCAGCGGGCCGCCGTGTCTTTCGCCGCCAATCGGCGGGTTTACGGCCAATGGCAGACCGCAATCCCGTCGCGCTTCGTCGACGAACTGCCCGAAGGCAACGTCACCCGGGCGCAGGAATCGGGGCTTTATTCCGGCGGCGGCTACGGCGGGTTGAGCGAGACGGCAACGGCCTTTCCCGGCGCCCGGCGCCGTCGCGGTCCGCGGGCCCGACGGTTCGCCGGCGGCGACGGTGATTCCGATGGCTGGCAGGTCGCAGCCCACGCCGAAGACGCGGCATTCGCGCCGGGCGACCGGGTGTTTCATCAGAAGTTCGGCTATGGCCGCATCGTCGCCCGGGACGGCGACAAGCTGGAGATCGATTTCGACAAAGCCGGGGTCAAGAAGGTCATGGCCAGTTTCGTCGAGATTCCGCCGTGAACGACCCGCAACCGCCCGCCCAGGGCCGGTTCCTTTGGTCCATTCACTTGGATGTCGCGCCCGAGGCGCTGGCGCTGGTCGAGGCCTGCCTGGAGCCGCTATGCGACAGCGTTTCAAGCTTCATCGCCGACAGGGGGACCGCCCTTCGTGTCGAGGGCATCGCCCGGGACGAGCCCGATCGGGCGCGGTTGAGGGCGGCGTTGAATACCGCGTTCCCGGCGGGCGACGCGCCCCGCCCGGTGATCGACTTGATCCCGCCGAAGAACTGGCTGGCGGAGAACCTGTTCGATTTTCCACCGCTCAGCATCGGCCGGTTTTTCATCCACGGCAGCCATTTCGACGGCCCGCCGCCAATGGGCGCACTGTCCCTGTTGCTCGATGCCGGCACCGCCTTCGGCTCCGGCACCCACGGCTCGACCGCCGGTTGTCTGACCCTGTTGGGCGATCTGGCCCGACGGCGACGGCCGAAGTCGGCGCTCGACATGGGCTGTGGGTCGGGCATTCTGGCGATCGCCATGGCCAAGCTATGGCGCGTTTCGGTGGTGGCGTCGGACATCGACGGCGAAGCCGCCCGGGTCACCGCCATGAACGCGGCGCGCAACGCAGTCGGGCATCGGGTCGCGGCGACAACGGCGGTGGGTTATGGGTCGCCCCTGGTGCGGCACCGGGCGCCCTACGACCTGATCGTCGAGAACATCCTGGCGCGCCCGATCCGGCGCCTGTCACGGGACCTGGCCCATCATCTGGCGCCGGGCGGCGCCTGCGTGCTGTCCGGCCTGCTGGCGCGCGACGCCGGCATGGTGATCACCGCGCACCGGCGCCAGGGGCTGCGCCTCGTCCGGCAGGTGACGTTGAACGGTTGGCGCAGTCTGGTTTTCGAAAAGCCGCCCACGGCGGACCGTTGAACGGCCGCGCGCAAACCGGCCGCACCGCGCCCCTCTAAGCCGAGCGCAGACGGCCGAGGAAGCCCTCGACGGATTGCGCCAGGCCGCGGGCACTGCCGTCCAGCTCGTTGGCCGCGCCCAGTACCATGCCCGCCGCCTGGCCGGTATCGGCCGAGGCGGTTTCCACCTGCTCGATGTTGTCATGGACCTGTTTTGTGCGATCGGCCGCTTCGGCGACGTTGCGCGAAATATCCTGCGTCGTGACTTCCAACTCCTCGACCGCAGCGGCGATGTTGGCGGAGATTTCATCGACCCTGGTGACCACATCCGAGATGTTGCGTATGGCCTCGACGGACAACTGCGTTCGGTCCTGGATGGCGCCGATCTTGTCGTCGATTTCCTCGGTCGCGCGGGTCGTCTGACTTGCCAGGTTCTTGACCTCGGCGGCGACCACGGCGAAGCCTTTGCCGGCCTCTCCGGCGCGGGCCGCCTCGATCGTCGCGTTGAGCGCCAACAAGTTGGTCTGGTCGGCGATCTCGCGGATCAACTGGACGACCGCGCCGACGGCGGCGGCGACCTCAGCCAATTCCTCGACCGTCGCATTGGTCTTGCGCGTCGTGTCGCAGGCTTCCCGGGAAATCGACGAAGCGTCGGCGACCTGACGGCTGATTTCGCCGAAGGCGGACATCAGTTCCTCGACGGCAGCCGCCACCGTCTGAACGTTCTCGGACGTCTGGGCGCTGGCCTGGGAAACCTGGCCGGCCCGCTCGGCCGCCTGAGCCGCCAGCTGCGACAGGTCGTTGGCGCTGGTGTTCAACTGCCCGGACGTCGCGGCGACGCTGGTGACGACGCCTTGCACGGCGTCTTCCAGTTCACCGGCCAGGTCGCCCATCAGACGACGACGGTCCTGTTCGGCGCGCGTTTTTTGGGCCTCGTTCTCACGCTGCAGGGCCACGCGTTCGCTTTGCCCGTCACGGAACTTTTCCAGGGCGACGGCGATGTCGCCGATTTCATCGTTCGACGGCCTGGGGATCTGAACCTCGGTATCGCCCAGCGACAGGCGTCGCGTGACGCCGACCATGTTCTGCAGCGGGCGGGTGACGCCGGTCCGGACCACGGCCTGCGAGACCAAGGCGACCAGGATCGTCAGACCGACGGCGGCGATCACCGAAACCAGGAAGGTCTGTTGCGTGCGCAGTCGCGCCGCCGTGGCGAATGTCTCCGCCGCCATCAGGTTATGGTCCGCCAACTGGCGGCTCAACACGGCCATCACGTCGACGACGCGATTGATCCGAAAGGTCAGGGCATTGAGCCGGGCGCGTTCCTCGAAGATGAAATTGTTGCGCGCCGCGGCGAATTCTTGGTCGCCCAGGAAGGTCAAGGTGCGGTCGTTGGCCTGGGCCACGAAATCGAGCATCCGCTTGGCGACGATCCGCGACCGTTCGACGAAGCCCACGGCCTTGGCAAGATCGCCACTGGCGTTGAACTCGTCGCCCAGCTGGCCGCGCACGGCGACGCCGAGGGCTTCCAGTCCGCCGCCCAGCTTGTCGATTTCCGCTGCCAGCCGCTGGCGCTGCTGTTTAATGCCGGAGACCAGGCCAGTGCTGTCGGTCATCAGCGCCCGCTGATGGATATCCTTGAAACCGCTCAATTCGGTCAGCGTCCCGGGCAAGGTTTGCTGCACCCCGGCCAAGACTTGGCGCAAACTTTCCGTGGCGTCCCGCTCGCGCTGGGTCTCCGCCAAGACATTGGTCATTGTCCGGTTGCTGGAAATCGCGCTGAACAGGGCAACCGCCATGATGGTCAGGATCGGGATCACGGTCAGGAGAAAGATCCGCCCGGCCAGCCCCGCCCAACGCGACCGGGTCGTTTCGTCAGCGTCCTCCGCCGCCGTCAAGGAAGCCGGCGGGACGGACTGGTTCACGATTGCTTCGCTCATCTCAAGCTCCTCCGTCGAGGCGGGCGATCAGGGCATCCGTCGCCCGGGTCGCATCACTGACCACATCGAAGACCTGCGACGGTGTCGCGCCGGCAGGTGGCGGCAGCAGGTGCAGCGGCTCTTTCAGGGCGAGCGCGAACTTGATCGAATTGACGTCCGCCAGAATGCCCTGCAACAGCTCGATCACGTGCCCCGGCGTGATCGGCGTCGGCGGCGTTTCCGGCACCAATATACCGCCGGCGACCTCGATCCCGCCGTCCTGTTCGACCAAGCGGGCCAGACGCGCGATCAGCTCAAGACCGGCCTGGAACACGTCGCCGGGCTTGCGGCCCGAGGACGGCGCGCCGAGCGCCGGGGGTTCGACCCCCCGGGCACGAAGAACCTGGTGCAGGTTGTCCCGCACCATCATGGCGACACGCAGCACGTCGTTGGGCACGATGGTCGGCACGCCGAGGGTTCGGAGGGCGCCCTGGACATCCAACAGGGCGGCATAAACGTCTTGCGGTTTTGCCCCGGCCTTATGCGCCGCCGCTTGCGGATCGCCGGCGATTCCATAGACCGGCCGCAACGCGGCCAAGGACGCGGCGATCGCATCGACCTGGGCCTTGACCTGCGCCGGCGAGGTTTCCTCGACCAGCAGCGGCGCCAGAGGCTCCGCGGCTTGGCCGTTCAGGCTGCGCAACTGCTGCAGGTCAAGGAAGACCTGTCGCGCTTGCTGCAGAACGTGCCTTGGGCGGCGCGGCTTTAGCGACCGATCGGACGCCGGCTTGGCGGTCAGCAGATCCGCCGCCTGGAACCGCGCCAGGTCTTGGGTGATTGTCTCGACCGCCTGAAGCACATCGGCCGGTTTGGTTTGGGCCTGGACGGGGGTCGCCCAAAGCAACAGCAAAAGAAGCCCGGCCGTGCCGGGGGTACCGCGTAATCGAACCATGTCTCAACCTCATCAACTGTCGGCGCCGATGATCCGGGCCGCTGGTGCCTGCCGCATTCACAATGCGCAGTCGCGGGATGTGGCTTTTGTTTAGAAGAAACGAATATGAAGGGCGATGCAACTCCGGTAAACGCTGCGTGAACGCACCGTGTTCCATGCCGGCCAAGGACCACGCGCCTAGGCCGCGCGCAGACTTTTGAAAGCGGCCAGGGCCCGGTCACGAGCGAGGGCGTGATCGACGATCGGCGTCGGGTAGGTATCGCCCAAAACGACGCCGGAGGCGGCCAGGGGGCCGGGCGGCGCGGTCCAGGGTTTGTGGATGAGCTTTTCCGGCAAGGCCGCCAATTCCGGCACCCACCGCCGAACGTAGGCCCCGCCGGGATCGAACTTTTCCCCCTGTAGGACCGGGTTGAAGATACGGAAGTAGGGTGCCGCGTCGGCGCCGCAACCGGCGACCCATTGCCAGTTGAACGGATTGGCCGCCGGATCGGCATCGACCAGGGTGTCCCAGAACCAGGTTTCACCGGCTTGCCAGGGCTGCATCAGGTGCTTGACCAGGAACGAGGCCGCGACCATGCGCAGCCGGTTGTGCATCGTCCCGGTCGCCCAAAGCTCGCGCATGCCGGCATCGACCAGGGGATAGCCGGTCAGGCCCCGCCGCCAGGCGTCGAGCAGGCCCGCGTCGGGGACCCAGGGAAAGGCCTGGAACTTTTCCTGCATCGGACGGTCTGCCATATCGGGGACGTGGAACATGACGTGGTAGGCGAATTCGCGCCACATCAGTTCCTTCAAGAAGGTTTCGCGGCCGGCGCCATGACCGCGCGCCGGCGCCGCTTGGGCGGCGTGCCACACCTGACGCGGGCCGATATCGCCCCAGGCCAGATGCGCGGACAGGCCGGATGTCGCCGGAAGGTCCGGGCGGTCCCGGTCCGCCGCGTAACCGCCGAGCCCGCCGGCCAGGAACCGGTCGAGCCGCTCCCGCGCGCCCCGGGCGCCGGGCGACCAGCGATCGGCGAACCCCCCGGCCCAGTCGGGCGCCGTCGGCGTCAGACGCCAATCGGCGAGCCGCTCGCCGGCCGGCCAGTTCTTGGGCGGGGTCAAACGTCCGGGCGTCGCCACCGACGGTGGCGGTGGCCCCAGATCTAGGCAGCCCTGGCGGAACCGGGAATAGACCTTGAACCAGCCGCCGGCCCTGGTCTTCGCTTCCCAGGGCTCATAAAGCAGCCCGCCGTTAAAGCTTTGGCAATCCAGGCCCCGTGCGGCATAGGTCTGCTTTAATGACTGGTCGCAGGCCACGCCGGCGCCGTCATAGCGCCGGTTCCAGTAAACCGCGGCGGCGCCGGTCTCGGCGATCACGCGGTCCAGTTCCGGCGCCGTAGGCCCGGACCGCAGGATCAAACAGCTGCCCAGGTCGGCAAGATCCAGAGCCAGCGCCGCCAAGCTATGATGCAGCCACCAGCGCGACGCCGCCCCGGCCGGCCGGCCGGCCGCATCGTCGTCATCCAGCACGAATACCGGCACCACGGGCCGCCCGGTTTCCGCCGCGGCCGCCAGGGCCGGGTTGTCACCAACCCGAAGGTCGCGGCGCAACCAAACGATCACCGGAGCATCGGCGAACGGGGATACATGGGGTGCGTCGGGATTGGTGACGGTCATGGGAGTTCTACGCTGCCGGCGGGCATTTCGGATCAGCCGGCGCCATCCGCCGCGTCGTCATCCGAAAGCCTCGCGGACTTACGTATCCGCGTGGTCGCGGGCGCTTGACGCGCGCGCTCACAACCCTAACCTTGAAGTTGCTCCTCGAAGCTCGCGGTTCGGCCGCGCCTTCGGGGAGAAAACGGTGGGAGCGCTTGAGATGCAATTCGATACGATCGAAAGATACATGGGATGGCTGCGGTATTTCAGCATCATTGCCGTGGTGTCGTCTTCCCTGGGCTCTTTATTGATGTATGTCTTGGGTGCGGTGAAGGTTTTCAAAGCCTATACGACGTTCATGGACAACGGACCGGCCGTCCTGGAGGCAGAGAACGAATCCCATAGCCTGGCCATCGGCTATTTGGTGCAAGGCCTCGATTCATTCCTGATCGCGCTCGTCCTGATGATCTTTGCCGGGGGCATCTACAATCTGTTCATCCACCGCCATCAATCGGACACACCGGAGATATCCAGCTGGACGCGCGTGCGAAGCATCGGCGAACTGAAGGGAATCCTCGCCGAGCTCGTGGTGATCATCCTCATGGTCAAGTTCCTTGAGACCGCTCTGGCCGAAGAGACCCATCATTGGGAGATGTTGATGCTGCCGATCGGCGTTTTGCTGATCGCCATCGCGATCAAGGTTCTCGGCTTCAAGGACAATTGATCCCCTTGAGATGCCGGCGCCCCGGCGCTACCCGCCGGCATCGATCAGGGCGATGACCTCTCGGGTGACGGCCTCGGTGCCCATGTCGCCGCCGAATTCCATGGGTCTCAGGCGGTTTTCGGCGAACCCGCGCGTGACCGCGGCTTCGATCACCGCCGCCGCTTCGGCCAAGGGTCCGTGCCCGCCGGTCCGGTCGGCCAGGTAATCCAGCATCAGGGCGGCGGACAGGATAGCGGCCAAGGGGTTGGCCTTGTCCTGGCCCATGATGTCGGGCGCCGATCCATGGGCCGGCTGGAATAGGGCATGGTCGTCGCCGATCTCCGCGCAGGCGGCCATGCCCATGCCGCCGACCAAGCCGCCCGCCAGATCCGAAAGGATGTCGCCGAACATGTTTTCCATGACCAGGACATCGAAATCCCAGGGCCGGCGGATCAGGTCCAGGGCCTGGGCATCGACGTAGTTATAAGACACCGGCACATCGGCAAAGGCACCCTGCCGCTCGTCGAAGATCTTGCGGAAAAACGCCATGGAACGAAACACGTTGGCCTTGTCGACGCAGGTGACCTGTCCCCGGCCGCCCCTTGCGCGTCGCTTTTCCGCCAGGCGAAAGGCGAAATCGCAAAGCCGTTCGGTGGTCCGGCGGGTGATCCGAAGGATGTCCTGCACTTCCGCATCGGTTTCAACATGGCTGGGGCCGTTGGCGGCGGCGGCATGGAACAAGCCCTCGGTGCTTTCGCGCAAGATCACCAAATCGATCTCCGCCGCCCGCGGGTCGGCCAAACGCTGGGGCGCATTGGGATAAGCCTTCACCGGGCGGACCCCGGCATAGAGCCCCAGTCGGTCGCGCAGGCGCAAATGCGGCGAGATTTCCGTACCGTCCGCGTGGCGAACGCTGGGCAGGCCGATGGCGCCCAGGAAGATGGCATCCGCCGCCGCCGCCGCGTCCTCCGCGCCGGGCGCCATGTCGTGGCCGGTTTCGGCGAAATAGCCGGCGCCAGCCTCGAGATATTGACAGTCCAGGCGGAACCCACCGGTCCGCCGACTCGCCGCTTCGGCGACGGCCAATGCCGCCCGGCTGACATCGACGCCGATGCCGTCGCCGGGGATTACGGCAATGCGATATGACGGTGCATTCATGGTTGGCCTTGCGGATATGGTCCCAGGCAGGGAATTAAAGCTGCGACAAACGACAATTGATCAACGCGCTGACCAGTTCCGCCGCGGCGCGCTCACGATGGGCACGAAACAGGCGGCAGGTTTCCGGGGCATCGCCGGCGGCGATTGCCTTCAGGATCGCGCGGTGCTCTTCGGTCGACTTTCGTGGCGTTTCGCGCAGCCGCAGGGTGACCATTCGGGCGCGATGGGCCTGATCGAACAGCGTATTGACGAAGTTCGTCAGCCGTTTGTTGCGGCTGAAGCCCAATAGCGTGCGATGGAACCGGTCGTCGGCAGCGGCCCAGCGGTCCAGATCGCCGGCTTCCAGCGCCCGTTCCATGTCGCCGGTGGCTTCCTCGAGCTCGGCGATCTGATCGGGATCGAGGCCTTGGGCGGCAATGGTCGCCGCCGCCTCGGGCTCCAATACCGTCAGCAGCTGATAAATGTCCCGCATGTCCGAAGGTGCGATGGGCAGAACACGGACACCGCGCCGGGGAATCAACTCGACCAGACCTTCGGCCTGCAGCCGGATCAGGGCTTCGCGCACCGGCGTTCGGCTCATGCCAAGGCGCAAGGCAATCTCCGGTTCCGGCGCCTGGAACCCGGGCGGCAGGCGATTTTCCAAGATCTCTTCCTTGAGACGCTCATAGGCGTCATCGACACGGCTTACCCGATCCGCTGTCGTCATTCCGTCGCCAACCCCTCTGTATTCGTTGTTGTATTCTTTTACGTATGGACCGCGCGCAGCGCCATCGGTTTCAGGCGCCGTCGAATCATGCCGGGGAAGATCGACAACGTTTTCCGATTGGCGTGTCCCCGGGTCTGCAGGCCGCCGCGGGACAGATCCGATTCCGCGCCGCGGGTGGCCGGTCGTCATCCTCGCCACCGTAGGCGGTGGCGCCTCGTCGTCGTCCGAAGTGATCATGGTGCCTAATCCACCGTATCGAGAGCTGGCAGCGGTACCCGTGGTCGCCGCAGCATAATGTATACATAAAAAAATTTATTGACTTATTCAACAAAATATTTTTAGGTCGCAAGGGCTGATGATCCCGGCCCCATGAACGAGAACCGGCCAACGCGAACCGGCACCAGGGCGGAAAAAAGCCCGGTCGAGCGGGTTCGGCCGCGCATGACGACCAAGACAGCGCCGATCCACCCGCGCGAGCCAATCGAACGCGCAAAACGACAGAACCAAGACAGGAGTGACATTCATGTTCGGAAACCGCGTCATCTTCGCCGCCGTGGCGGCAGCGGGCCTGATGCTGTCCGCCGCCCCGGCCGACGCCCAGACCGTGCTCAAGGTCCAGACCTCGACCAAATCCGGAGGCTTTTCCTTCAAGTATCTGAAAGACCATTGGGCGCCGCGACTGGAGGCTATGTCGGGCGGCGAACTGTCCATTGAATTCATGCCGATCAAATCGGTCGTCGATCGCAAGGAGACACCGGAAGCCGTGGGCGCCGGCGTGCTGTCGGGCGACCTGACCTCCATCGCCTATTTCTCGGGCCGCAACCCGGCCTTTGCCATCTTGGGCGACATGATCGCGGGTTACGACACGCCGGAGCAGATTCAGACCTTCTGCCGCCACGGCGGCGGGACGCAGGTCCTGCAGGACCTGTGGGACGCCACCCTGCCGGGCATGATCCACGTGATCGGTTGCGGACCCGTGTCCAAGGAAGCCCTGGTGTCCAAGGTGCCGATCAAGAGCGTCGATGATTTGAAGGGGTTGAAGATCCGCTCGCCTTCGGGCCTGGCGGCGACGGTGTTCCGCAAAGCCGGCGCCGCGCCGGCGAGCATCTCGTTCTCGGACGTGTTCACGTCCCTTGAGAAGGGCGTCGTCGACGCCGCCGATGCCAGCGCCTATGTGAACAACGACAAGAACGGTTTCCATCAGATCGCCAGGTATCCGCTTTATCCCGGGATCCATTCCATGGCGGTACATCAGTTCACGGTGGGCAAGGCGCTCTGGGACAAGCTGACCGCGGATCAGCGCGTGATCCTGGAAACCTGGTACTACGCGGCCTATGACGACCTGCGCCGAGTCTTGGACCTGCAGGACAAAAAGCTGGTCGCCCGGGACCGGGCGGAAGGCAAGATCACGGTTATCGACTGGCCCCAGGCCGAGCGGGACAAGTTCCGCACCATCGCCATGAAAGCCTGGGAAGACACGGCGGCCAAGTCGCCGGAAGCCCGCAAGGCGCTGGACGCCCATTACGGGTTCATGCGCCAGATCGGCCTGATCAAGTGATTGATCCGGCCGCCGGCCGGACGTCTCCCTCCCACTGACAAAAAGAGCCGGAACGGTGGACTCCCTAACCGTTCCGGCCCTTTCCTTTCTTCTCTCGGTGTTTCGGCAAACGTCATGACAGCGCGCGCGAAAATCGTCGAGGCCGTCGGCCGGCTGAGCGTCTTCCTGGGCAAAAGCTGCGGCGTTCTCTACCTGACGGCGATCGGACTCTCCGTCTACGAGGTTTTCCAACGCTACGGCCTGGACAATCCAACGTCGTGGACGAATGAGACGATCATGGCCCTGGTGGCGACCGCGTGGATGCTGTCAATCGGCGCGGTCACCCAGCAACGCCGCCATATCACCGTGACAACGATGGAGCTGCTTCTCGGCGAAAAGCTCTGGCGGCGGATGAAGAAAGTCGCGGTCGGCCTCAGCCTTCTTGCCGCCGCCGGATTGCTGTTCACCAGTTGGAAACCGATGACCGCGGTGCTCCACCCCTTGCGCACCTCAGGCAGCGCCTTCGATCCACCGACGCCGACCTACGTCAAGACGTTGCTGGTCTTCGCCTGCGTTCTCTATATCGCGCAATTGCTCGCCAACCTGATCGAAACCGATCGGGACGGCCCGTGATGGGCATCGAGATCATCACCCTTCTGATGGTTCTGGCGCTGTTCGCCCTGATGGCCTTGGGCGTGCCGCTGGGTGCCTCGACATTGCTGATATCCGTGTCCACGGCGCTATTGAACTTCGGACCCGGCGGGATGATCCTGATCTCGTCCAACGTGACCAGCGTGTTCGAGAAGTTCGCGCTCATCGCCGTGCCGTTCTTCGTCTTCATGGCCAACATCCTGGAGCGATCCGGCGTCGCCCGGGAGTTGTTCGACTCCATGGCGATCCTGGGGGGACGGATGAAGGGCGGCGTCGCTGTTCAGACCTGCGTGGTTTCCGTCGTCCTGGCCGCGATGAGCGGCATCGTCGGCGGCGAAATCGTGCTCCTGGGCTTGATCGCCCTGCCGCAGATGTTCCGGCTGGGTTACGACCGCAAACTGTCGATCGGCACGATCTGCGCCTCGGGCTCGCTGGCGACCCTGATCCCGCCTTCCGTCGTCCTGATCGTCTACGGCGCCGAGGCCGGCGTCTCGGTCAAGGACCTGTTCACCGGCGGTATCCTGCCGGGGCTTCTGCTGGCGTCGCTCTACATCACCTATATCCTGATCCGCACCAACCTGAGGCCCGAACTGGGCCCGCCCTATGACGCGGAAGAAGCCAGACTGCCGTTCGTCCGGCGTGTCACCTATCTGAAGGGGCTGATCCTGCCATTACTTCTGATCTTCGGAGTCCTGGGGTCGATCTATGCCGGCATCGCCACGGTGACGGAATCGGCGGCGATCGGCGCCGTGGGCAGTGTCCTGATCGCCGCCCTGCGCAAGGAGTTAAGCCTCCAAGGCCTCCGCGAAGCCCTATGGGCCACCATGCTGACCACGGGTTCCATCCTCTGGCTGATCATCGGCGCGGTCAGCCTGGTGGGCATCTACAACATCATCGGCGGCACCTCGTTCCTGAAGGGGCTGTTGACCGGCCTCGACGTGGCGCCCATCGTCGTCGTCCTGATCATGATGGGCATCGTCTTCCTGCTCGGCACCTTCATGGACTGGATTGCCATCGTGTTCATCACGATCCCCGTGTTCGGCCCGGTGGTGGTGGACCTGGGCTACGACCCGGTCTGGTTCGGCATCCTGTTCGCCATGAACATCCAGATCTACATGCTGTCGCCGCCCTTCGGGCCGGCTTGTTTTTATCTCAAAAGCGTTGCGCCCAGCGACGTCACTCTGCAGGAAATCTTCCTGGCGGTGCTGCCGTTCATCGGACTGCAGCTGATCGGCCTGGCCCTGGTCATGGCCTTTCCCCAGATCGCCATATGGCTGCCCTATGCCTTCAAATGACATGAGGAGGGATTGAGATGCAAACGGAGGACCGCGGCAATAGGCCGCCGATCTATGATTCGGGATGGGCGCCGGAAATCTTCGGCGCGGTGCTGACCCTTTCGATCATCGCCTTCTTGATCGGATTCGCCCGCGGCACGGTCTGACCTGCCGCCGCCGCGCCAGCGCGACCCCGGCGGTCCGCGGGGCGACATGAAGGGTCGACAGAGTGGAAATAGTGGACCGTAATGGGAAGATACCAAACCCACCAGCCTTGAGCCATCCCCATGCGAGCACCGATCCATTCCAGAGCGGTCAATTGCAAACAAGGATCGGGCGCAACGGGGAAATTATGAAAATGGTGGGCGCGGCTGGGATTGAACCAGCGACCCCTGCCGTGTGAAGACAGTGCTCTCCCGCTGAGCTACGCGCCCCTGGCCATCAACCGATACCGGCTTGGCGACGGCGCGATCATATAATTTGCCGTCTTGCGCCATGTCAAGGAACTCCCGCAAAAGCGCAGGTTAGGTTTTCGACGCGTTCTCGGGAAGAAAAATGCGGCCGGCCCGCGGTCCGGCCGCCCAGAATCCCGGAACCGGCGTGGACGGCTCGGGCGACCTGTGGCAGTCTCCGCCCGGCACAAACCAAACCCGCGGCCGAGCAGAACCGGAGCGATCCACCGCCGCCGCCATGATCGGAGCCCCCGTGAGCAACCCGACCGACGCCGACATCATCGCGCATCTGGAAGCCGCCGCCGCCGCGATCGGCAACAACCAAGCGGCTGACGCGGAACGCCACCTCGCGGCGGTGCTGAAATCCAGGCCGGATGCGCCGGACGCCCTGCAAATGCTGGGCTTGATTCGTCACCACCAGGGCCGGCGGGCGGAAGCCCTGGACCTGGTGTCGCGCGCCGTGGCCGCGCGGCCCGAGGCCCCGGACTACGCCTCCAACCTGGCGAACCTGCATCTGTCGGCGGGCGACACGGCGGCGGCGCGGGCGGCACTGGACGATGCCCTGGCGCGTACCCCCGGGCATCCGGGCCTGCTTTATGACCTGGGACGGGTGGCGATCCTGGCGGGGGACCCAGGAGCCGCCCTGGATCATCTGGTGCAGGCGGCGGAAGCAGCGCCGCAGGCGCCCGAGGTCTTCGGTGCCCTGGGCGTGGTCTACCAGCAGATGGGCGATGGCGCCAATGCCCGCGCGGCCTATGAGACGGCGATCGAGCTCGGCAGCCGCGATGCCGACGACCGCTTCAATCTCGGCACCGTCTGCATGAATGCGCGGGAATGGGACAAGGCCATCGCCTTGTTCGAAGAAGCGACAAAGCTCAATCCGGACCATCAACGCGCCCATGCGGACATCGGGCTGATCCATGGGCGCAACGCCGATTACGCGGCGGCGCTCGATCCGCTCCGGCGGGCCGTGGCACTGGCACCGGACAACGCCCGTTCGGTCAACGAACTGATCTACGCCGAAGCCATCGTCGGCGATCCACTCGCCGGGATCAAGACCGGCGAGGCCTTCTTGAAGGTTCATCCCGAAATGGTGGACCTGCACCATCAAGTCGCCTTTGCCTACCTGCAGGCCGGCCAACCGGAGAATGCGGTCAAAGCCGCGGATCGCGGTATTGATCGCGGCGTCCACCCGACAACGGCGCTGGCCATCAAGTCGGCGGCCCTGAACGTCATGGGTGAGCGGCGCGCGGCGGCGGAGCTTCTCGACTTCGATCGCCTGATCATGACCAAGGTCCAGAAAGCGCCGGCGGGATATGCCTCGCTCGACGATTTCAACCGCGCCCTGGTCGACGACCTCTTGAACGACCCGACCCTGGAATACGCCACCACCAATCGGTCCATGGAAAAGGGCCGCGGCACCATGGAGCTGTTCGACGGCAATGAAACGGGGCCGGTGCTGGCGCTCAAGGGTCTGATCATGGCAATGGCCCGCGCGTACA
>JANQIJ010000425.1 GCA_028282185.1 Rhodospirillales bacterium | reverse complement strand
CCGAGCATGAAATGGCTGCCGTACAACATGTAGGTCATGTCGTAGGCCCACAGCGTCGGTGCGTTGAACCAGTATCGGGCCCCCACCTCATAGACCAGGGCCAGAACCATGGGAATGATCAGCCAGGCAAAGGCTTTGCCCGACCAGATGCTGATGCGGTCGAGCGTTCGAATGATCGCGCGCGGGCGGTCGGAAAAGAGTTCGTAATTGGTTTGCAACGGAGCTTGTCTTTCGACCAGGGCCGAGGAACGGCGGGAAGCATGCCTTCCCGCCGTCCATGTCTCGGTTGCTTACTTCTCGAGGGCCGCCTTGCCGATGGAGTGATAGAGCCCCAAAAGCTTGGTCCAATAGGGCACCGTCTTCTCGGCGAACGCCTTTTGGCTGTCCGCGACTTTCTTGAAGAAGGCATCCTTTTCCGAATACTCTTCCATCACCTTCGCAGAGGCGGCGGCGAAAGCGGGATAGAGGTCGGCCGGCGTGTCGTGGATGGTCACGCCGTGTTTTTCCTGCAGTTCGATGATCGCTTCGCCGTTGCGCTTGATGTTGACGGCGATGGAATCGGAGACCGAGGCCTTGGCCGCGACCTCGATGATCTTCTGCAGGTCCGGCGACAGCGAGCGCCAGAACTTGCCGTTGATGATGATCGTGCCGAGATCCGACGCTTGGTGCATGCCCTGCAGGTAGTAGTGCTTCCACACCTGATGCAGGCCAAGGCGGATGTCCTCGCCCGGGTTGATCCATTCGGCTGCGTCGATCACGCCGCGCTGCGCCGCCGGCACCAGTTCACCACCCGGGAGCGATACCGTGGTCACGCCCATTTTGTTGAACAGTTCGCCGGTGATGCCTGGAGGCGAGCGATATTTCAGCTTACGGAAGTCTTCCAGGCTGGAGATCGGCTCCTTGAACCAGCCCAGCGGCTGGCCGCCGGACATCAGGTTGATGAACCCGACCATGTCGGCCTTCAGGTCGTTCTTGATGAAATCGGCATAGAGCTTCTCACCGTCGCCTTCGTAGTACCAGGCGAGATAGGTGAACTGGTCCATGCCGCCGACGCTCGGCTGATCGGCGAACAGATAGGCCGCCGGCCGTTTGCCGGAGAAGAAGTGCGGCCAGGTAAAGCCGCCTTCGACCAGGCCCTTATCGACCGCGTCCTGGACATCGAAGAAGCCGACAATGGCGCCGACCGGCAGGACTTCGGTCTTCAACCGACCGCCGGACATGGCGTCGACGTTGGCGGCGAAATCCTTGATAATGTCCATGTACATGCTGGCCGCCGGCAGCGCTGTTTGGATGCGCCACTTCTTGGCGTCGGCGGCATCGGCGTTCGGCGCCACGACCAGACCGAACGCAATGACCAACGCCGCAGCGCAGGTCTTGAAGTTACGTAACATGAGGAATCTCCCGGTTTAGAATTGTAACCGGGAAAGTCTCAAAGAAGGATGGGGGTGAGTCAATAAAAATGAGACGCTGTGTCTCATTTTTACTCAGCGGCTGATCCCATTTCCGTTTCGAATCCGGGGAACAGGGCGGTCGAAATCCGCGCCGCCGCTGCCCTGAACAGGTTCAGCCGGGCCAACGCGTCATCGATTGAAAAGCGCGGGATCGGGGCGTGCACCGCCAACCCGGCGACGATGTTGTCCGCGGCATCGTGAATCGGCACCGCGATGGCGATCAGGCCGATGGCATCTTCCTGGTTGTTGATCGCGTAGCCTTGCCGGCGAATCTGCGACAGATGTTCTTCGAGTTCGCCCCGATCTGTGATCGTGTGTTTGGTGAAGCTGGTGAGACGGGCGACCGAGAGCACTTCGTGGCGCGCCGAATCGCTCATATGCGCCAGCAGCAATTTGCCGATCGCCGTGCAATGGGCGGGAACCCGGCTGCCCGGATGGAGGCGCACCCGCAGGGGCCAATCGCATTCGACCCGGTCGATGTAGACCAGGGCGTTGTCTTCCATCATGCCGATGTTGCAGGTTTCGCCGATTTGATCGACAAGGTCGACCAGGATTGCATGCGCCGGTCCCCGCCGGAGACGCGCCGAAATGGCCCGCAAGCCGAGTTGCGCCAAGCGTTCCCCAGGACTATAGCGGTCGCGGGTCGGGTCGCGGTCGACCAAGCCCAGGGTCTCCAGTTGCTTCAGCACGCGGTGCACGGTCTGCCGCGGCAGGGCCGCTTCGACGGCGATATCGGGGATGGCGATCGGCCGGTCGTCGGCCGCGATGACCTCTAGAATGGCGAAGGCTTTATCGAGCGCGCTTGACGATTTGTTCTTGTCCATGGACCACCAATGGGCCGAATAATCTAAGTCGTTACGTCTCATTATAGCATGGCGTCTGTCAAGTGCAGAGGATGTCGGGACAATCGATCATGATCGTTCGTCCCCATGGCGTCATGCCGCGATGTCCAGGGGCGCGTCTGGTTTCCGGCCTTGCCTGCGTTTGCGGATCCTCGGAGCTTGAGATGCGGTCAAATAATATATCGTTATTATCGATTAATTTATATTATTAAATCAATTTTACATATTAAATATTCTTGGACATTCTCTTCCTCGCAAAACACAGGCGGCGCATTCGCCGCTGTCCAAACCGCCATCAAGTGTTTTGAAGCTATGAATTCAAAGAGGATTGCCATGTTCCCCCGACATCAAACGAAAGTTCCCCACGCCATCTTCCAGACCCGCGTCCGCAACGAGGCCCTGGGCGGCCCAAATCCCTACGAATGGAAGGAAGTGACCACGGACGATATCTTCAAGGGCAAGAACATCGTCCTGTTCGCCCTGCCGGGCGCCTTCACCCCGACCTGTTCGACAACGCACCTGCCGCGGTATGAGGAACTGCACGGGGAATTCAAGGCCGAAGGCGTCGATGAAATCATCTGTCTGTCCGTCAATGATGCCTTTGTCATGTTCCAATGGGGCAAGGCGCAGGGCGCGGAGAACGTCCGCCTGCTGCCCGACGGCAACGGCGAATTCACACGGAAGATGGGCATGCTGGTCGATAAGTCGAACCTGGGCTTCGGCATGCGCTCCTGGCGCTATGCCATGCATGTGGTCGATGGTGAGATTCAGAAGATCTTCATCGAGCCCGACTACGGTGACCTGTGCCCGACCGACCCGTTTGAGGTTTCGGACGCCGATACCGTGTTGGCTTACCTGAAGGGCGCCGATCAGCAAAAGGCGGCCTAGCCCCCATTTTTCGATCGTCTCCCGGGGGGGACGCGCCGCAAGGGGCCCGCACCGGACCGTTAACAGGGACGGCTTTCCATGGGGAGGCCGCCCTTCGTCGTTGTCAGGACCGGGATCGGCCTCCGGGGTCAGCCCACTTGGCGGCCGCCCTTGACGATCGGCCCCGTGAAGGCCGGCGGGTCAAGGGAAAACCGCCGCCCGAACTTTTCGAAATACAACGCATGGTCCGGGCCTTCCCCGACGGCGAGATAGCGCCGGGCGTATTCGGCCTCGTCGATGTCGTCCGGCAGGCGGCAGAGGTCGTTGAAGTCTTTCTTGCCGTAGGCCGGGCCGGACCAGGTTTCGCCGATCGACGGCAGCGGCCCGTCGGTGTCGAGCAGTGGAGCGATCATCCGGGTGAGCAGTCCGGTGACAAGGTCGCGGGCGATCATCTCCAGTTTCAGCCGGTCGAGGCCCGCCGGCAGGTCTTGGTAGTCGACGGCGGCGATGGTGCCGGAATCAACCGTTTCGGTAATTTCGTGAAGCGTCGCGCCGAACCGGGTGGCGCCGTGGTAGAGCGCGAACACGGCCGGATAGACGCCGCGGATCTGCGGCGGTCCGGGGTGGACGTTGTAGGCCGGACCGGCCAAGCGATTGAGCACCCTCGGCGGCACGATGACGTCGGTGCAGAACGCCAGCAGCCGCAGATCCGGGGGCGCGTCCCGCGTTGCGGCGTCAAGCGCATCGGCGTTCGACACGCCCCTGACTTGGGCCGTCGGGCGGGTGACGCG
>JANQIJ010000314.1 GCA_028282185.1 Rhodospirillales bacterium | reverse complement strand
TCGCCTGCTCGACCACGGCATCGTCCACATGCAGCGAGCGCAGGCGGTTCCATTGGGCCGCATTTTCGCGGAAATATTGGGCGGCCTCTTCAGCCCGTTCGCGCTTGACCGTTTCCAGCCGCGCGCGATCGGCGGCCAGGGTTTCGTCGTCCGCCGGCGCAAGGGCTGCCAAGTCGGCGGCGAGCGCCGCCGATGCCCCGGATTGCGCCAGGCGATGGAATACCCAGCTGCCTTCCGGCAGTCGGTCGAGCAGACCGGCGGCGGTCAGTACCTTCAGGTGGCGGGAGACGCGCGGCTGGCTCTGGCCCAGGATACGGACCAGTTCCGAGACGGTCAGTTCGCTCCGCGCGCAAAGCGCCAGGATGCGCAGCCTTGTGGGCTCCGCGGCGGCCCGCATGCCGGCCATGATCGAGTCCAGAGTTTCCATCAGGCAAGATATACATATAAGGATATATTTATGTCAAGCGGCGGTTTTGCCTGCCAGCGTGGTCCTCCGGCCTGTGTCCGTTGCCGCGAAAATCGAATGCACGCAAACGGACAAAGATTCGTTCGACCCTCGGCGCAAGGGATGATCTGGGCATCGGGGAGAGTCGTTGGCTGGATCATCGTTCTTGCGGGAACGGAACAAGCAGCAGGAAGCCGCGGCTTGAAAGAACAAGGGGTGGGAAGCGGACCCTTTTTTGCGGCCCCATGAGTTCGCGTGACAATCGCCATGCGTCTGGCCGGGTACATGGCCCGGCGGGACGCCGTGGCGGGCGCGGGCCGTCGTCTGAGGCCTATGTTTTAGCTATGTATACATAGAGAATAACTGAGCTATAACATTCGATCAAAAGGCAGGCAGGTGGAAAAACGCGGGGGCGTCATGACGCCACCTGCCCAGCCGCAAACAACGAAGTCGCGCAATAGCGGCGTGGAGGATACATGAACAACCTGCGAATCAGGACGGCCAGCCGCCTGTTGCTGGTCGCCATGGCGGCGACCGGCGTGATCGTTTCGCTCACGGTCCTGAACATCAACAAGGACGTGGGCCTGATCGAGCAGACCTGGGGCGAATTCAAGGCCGGGCAGAACAAGAAGGTCCAGGCATACAGCGATCTCAGCAGAGCGATCGGTTACGGGGGGTTGATCCATCAGTTCAAGAACTACGTGCTACGCCAGCAGGACCAACAATTGGAAGCGATCAACAAGTTCGGCGAGCAGGCCCTGGGCGCGATCAAGAGCTATCGCGGACTGGAACTGAGCGATGAGGAAGCGGCGGCACTGGACGCGGTCGAGGCCGTGGTCTCGAAATACAGGGACCTGGGGGGCGAGGTCGAAAGCCTGACCTATGACGTCCTGCCGGCGGAAGAGATCGACGCCAAGGTCAAGGTCGATGACGGACCGGCCCTGGCCGGGCTCGCCGTGCTTGCCGACCACGCCTTCGATAAGACGGCCGGCGGCACCGCGATGAAAGGCAGTATCGTCAACGACCTGGTCGATCAAATCGGCTACGGCGGCATGATCCACAACTTCAAGAATTTCGTGCTGCGCAAGGACGCGCCCCGGGCGGACAAGGTACAGGCGCAAATCGACGGCTTGCTCGAACTGATCGCGGCCTATAAGGCGCTCGGCGCCAGCGACAGCGAAGGCAAGTTGCTGGCCGACCTGGAAGGCGTGATCGCGGGTTATGCCCAGGGTCTTGAAACCGCCAAGACCATGGCGGCGGAAGGAAAGTCGGCCCAGGACATCGACCAGGCGGTGAAGGTCGACGACTCGCCGGCGTTGGCGGCTTATTTCGGCCTGCGGCTTGAGATCGACAAGCAGTTGTCGATCAAGGCGCAAGATGTCGAGGCCGCGCTGTCGGACGTGCGCACCCTGGTCAAGATGGCGGTCTGGCTCACGGCGATCCTGCTGGGTGTGCTGACGCTGTTCAGTTTCTGGCTGTTGAACAACCGCATCCGCATGCCGATCAAGAATATCCGCACGGCCATGCACGACTTGGCCGAAGGCAACATGGATGTGGACATTCCCATGCTCGGGCAAAAGACCGAGGTCGGCGAAATGGCCGACGCGGTCCAGGTCTTCAAGGAGAACGCGCGGGAGATGCGACATCTGGCGGCCGAGCGCGAAACCGACCAGCGGCGCAACCAACGCAACCTGAAGAACGAAGTGCTGGCGTTGAACAACGCCCTGGAAGAAGAAGTCGGCAAGGCGGTCAGCAGGGTCAAGGAGCGGGCCGATGTTGTCGAAGGCTCGGCCAAGAGCGTCGCCGACCTGTCGCAAGCGGCCCACGCCCAGGCGATGGCGGTGGCCTCGGCGGCGGAACAGGCGACGATCAACGTCCAGACCGTGGCCTCGGCCGCGGAACAATTGTCCAGTTCGATCAGCGAGATTTCGTCCCAGGTCGGCAAGTCGTCGGCGATCGCCCAGCAGGCCACCGAACAGGCGGACAGGACGAATTCCGAGATCCAGGGCCTGGCCGAGGCGGCGCAGAAGATCGGCGAGGTCGTCGACCTGATCACCGATATCGCCGAACAGACCAACCTGTTGGCGCTCAACGCGACGATCGAGGCGGCGCGCGCCGGCGACGCCGGCAAGGGCTTTGCCGTCGTTGCCTCCGAAGTCAAAAACCTGGCCAACCAAACGGCCAAGGCGACGGAAGAAATCGGCAAGCAGATCGGCGATATCCAGTCGGCGACAAACGACGCGGTGGGCGCGATCGGCGAAATCACGACGACGATCAACGAAATCAATTCGATTTCGGCATCGGTCGCGGCGGCGGTCGAAGAGCAGGGCGTGGCGACGCAGGAGATCGCGCGCAATGTCGAACAGGCCGCCTCGGGGACGCAGGAGGTTTCATCGAACATTGTCCAGGTCACTGACGTGGCCGGCAGGTCGGGCGAGGCGGCGACCGAGCAGTTGCAGGCCGCGGAGACGGTGAAGTCGGACATCGATGCGATGAACGATCGGTTGATCGGCATCATCCGCGAAAGCCAGGACCCGGACCTGTCGAAGCGGCACACGGTCAACCTGGCGGTCACGATCAGCGCGGATGGGCAATCCCGGGATGCCTTGATGAACGCCGTGTCCAGAAGCGGCGTCGCGGTCCTGGACCGGGGTGTCGGCGGCCAATCCGGCGACCGGTTCGAGATGACCATGCCCGATGTCGGCGACCTTTCCGGCGTGATCGTCGCCGTCACCGACGCCTATTCCCATGTCCGTTTCGATCTGGACGACGACAGCTCGGGCCGCCTGGTCCAGTTCATCGATCGGCGGGCTCGAGGTTGACGGCCATGGAACGATCGGCGTTGACCGTCAGCCTGCATGTCGCGGACGTGGCGGCGACCGTCGAATTCTACCGGGATAACTTCGGGTTCCACGAGACCGGTGTGTGGAGCGAGGGCGGCAAGCCGCTTTGGGCCGAGGTCACCCGCGATGGTCCCAAGGGACCCGCCCGCCTCTGGTTCTTTTCCGATTCCGGTTTGGCCCAGGGCCCGCCGATGTTTTCCGGCCTGATCTATCTGTTCGTCGAGGACGTCGACGGCGAGGCGGCCAAGCTCGGCGATGCGGTCACCGTCCTTTGGGGGCCGGAGGATCAGGTCTATGGGCTCCGCGAACTTGGGGTCGCGGACTTGAACGGCTACCGCCTGGTCTTCGCCCGCGACTTGGGCGATTGAGCGCGCGCGACGCAAGGTCGCCAGCATCCCGGCGCCTCACCGGCGTGACAGGATGACAACCGTGCCCAGGTGATCCGTCAGGTCTTTGACGCCGCGCCGCTTGTTGCTGATCAATGTCATCTCCGCCGCCCGCACGGCCGAGGCAACGGCCGTGTGGTCGATCAGTTTGGGATGCAGTGCCTGAGTAACGATTTCATAGCCGGAAAACACCGCCTCCAGTTTCTCATGGAGCCGCTTGGGCACCTGATATTTGGGATCGAAGGGCAGGCGTTGATTGAAGTCGCCGGTGATGACATGCGGCTTCAGCTTTTTCAGGATGGGCCTCAGGCCCTCCAGGCAGGCCTCGTGTTCCTGCCAAGACTTCTTGTCCTTCCGCCCGGTCGAGACATGGGCCCCGCGCCAGGGAATGCAGAGGCTGATAATCCGCCAGCTTTTGCCCGACCCGTCCGCCGTTTCGCCGAAGACGAAGCGGCCCGGCGGTATGTCCGGGTGGCCTTGCTGATCCATGTGCGTCCAGGCTTGGCGCGACCAGAGTTGGTTCTTGCGCCTGAGCCCCGTGTCGCCATAGCCGTAATCCGGATCGCTGGCGATCGCATGGCCCCCCGCCAACAGGCCACCCGAGACCTCGGTCAAGGACACCACGTCCGGTTTGTGGGCCCGAATGCGCCGCCGGATCAGGGCCGCGCGCTCGGACCGGGGTCCGCACCAGGCCACATTCCAATTCACAAGAATCATGGCCAGTTCACCAGGATGATGGCCAAGTCAGGCCTGCCCTGTTTCGCCGTCCGGGCCCCCGGACCCGGTTTTGATGTCCAGACCCAAGTCCCGCCGAACGGCCTTGGTCAGTTTGCCGGCGATGATCTCATGCGCCGCGTGCAGATGATCTCGGATCGTGGCGTCGTCCATGCCCTCAGGCGCCGAAACCTGAACCCATTTGGCGCGGGCAAGATAGGGCGCGGGCTCGATTCCCGGCTGCTGGCAGAGCACCCCATAGGCCAGGTTAGAGACCTTAAAGCTCAGACACT
>JANQIJ010000292.1 GCA_028282185.1 Rhodospirillales bacterium | reverse complement strand
CACCCGAAAGGTCATGCGGCACCTGACGGCAAACCGGAGATCCGCCTCGTCTTGCCGCTCGCCGAACCCGGAACGGTGCTGTCACAGGGCACCGACTTGTCCCCGACCGTCCGTGGCCTCGATCCGGCCGACGACCTCGATCCCGGCCCAGGGATGGGCCGAAAGGTCGTGCACGCCGGTGCCCTGTGACAGCACCGTTCCGGGTTCGGCGAGCGGCAAGACGAGGCGGATCTCCGGTTTGCCGTCAGGTGCCGCATGACCTTTCGGGTGGCGGATCACCAACTGCACCGAGGCCAGGCCGTAATCGTCGGCGACCTCGAAATCCGTCTTCAGCGACGCCCGCCCGGTGCGCCCGGGCTTGGCAAGGAACTCCGCCCGGGGGGCCGTGTCGGCGGCGACGGCGATCGGCCAGCGGGCCAAGACCCGTCCGCCCTGGACGACCGCCAATTCCTGGTCGCCGGTCGTTTCAAGCGTGCTTTCGTGCCGGTAACTCTCACCCTCCGCGCCGCCGCCGATGGCGGCAAAGGCCGTTTCCGCGCCACCCAGAAGAAGGGTCGGCGGGCCGGCGGCGGCCGCGTCCGGCCCCGTCACCTGGGCCAGGAGGGCGCTGCCCTGGGGCACGGTGAGGGTTTGCGCGGGCGCCACCGGGGCACCCTCGGCCTCGGCTTGCGGGGTTTCCTGGCGCGCCGGGCCGGCGGCTTCTGGACCGATCACGGCGGTCGCGGCGGGATCCGCTGTCTGCCCGGCATTGCCCGTTTCCAGCAGCACCGGCGCCTGGCGAGTATAGGCCGGCGGCGTGATCCAGACGGACACCCGGGGCGGCTCACCGCCCCAACCGCCGGCGCCCAGCGGCGTCGCCGCGCGCAGCAGGCGGTCCCCCGCGTCGTGCCAACCGACGGTCAGGCCGAGCACCAGCAGAACCAACAACGGCGCACGCAGGGCCAGACGGTCGTGACGCGCCACGTCCGGCGCCGGCGGGTCCAGGCGCAAGGCGCGGATCCGTTCGGCAAGCCGTGCCCGGTGGCGCCGCCACAGACGCCGGGCCGTGCGGTCGTCGGCACCGGCCAGCAGGTGATCATCAAGCGCTTCCAGCGGCCGATGGGCCAGACCGCTGTCCGTTTCCAGGCGGTGGCGGGCCGCCTCGCGGGTCACGCGGGGCAGGTTCAGGACGGCGTGGCGCAGGGCCCAGGCGGCAGCCGCGGCAAAGGCGAGAAGCACGCCGCCGTGCGCCAATTCGGGCAGGGCCGGCAGGACATCCAGCAACCCGAGGCCAAGGAACAAGCCGACGACGGCGATCAACGGCCAGATCACCGGCCAAAGATGCTCCCAGTAAATGGTCGCCCGGGCAGCGCCAAGCAGGGTCCGGTAACGCAGTCCGGTCGGGCCGGCCGTAGCCTCGGGCCTTGTCCGATCCGTGGTCCGATCCGTGGTCCGATCCGTGGCGCTGCGATCCATCATGCCGCGGTCCCCATCGTTGTCGGGCCCGGCAGGACGCCGGACCTCAACCTGCGCCCCCGTCCGTCAGCCAGGGCGCCATGGCATCAAAGCCCATCATTTCCTCGGCCTCAACCCGACGCCGGACCACCGCGTGGCGGCCGCCAGACACCAGAACCTCGGGCACCAGGGGCCGACCGTTATAGGTCGACGCCATGACGGCACCGTAGGCACCGGCCGAGCGGATCGCCAAAAGGTCCCCCGGCATTACGGCGGGAAGATGGCGCTCCTCGCCAAATGTATCACCGGTTTCACAGACGGGTCCAACGACATCGACCGGTTGGGTCGATTCGCCAGCCGCCGGTTCGCGCACCGAAACCACCGCATGGTAGGCGTCATAAAGGGTCGGCCGCAGAAGGTCGTTCATCGCCGCGTCGACGATCACGAACCGCCGGGTCGCCCCGTCCTTCACGTAGAGCACACGGGTCACCAGAATGCCCGCGTTGCCGGCGATCAAACGGCCGGGCTCAACGGTGACATGGCAATCCAGACCGCCGACCATGTCGCGGACCAAGGCGCCATAGTCTTCGGGCGGCGGCGCGGACACGGCCTCGGCCGGGTCGGCATAGGGGATGCCGAGCCCGCCACCGAGATCGAGACGACGGATGTCATGGCCCTGGGCGCGCAGATCCCGGGTGACCTGGGCCAGCCGCCCATAAGCGTCCCGGTAGGGGGTCAGGTCGGTCAGTTGCGAGCCGATGTGAACGGCGATCCCAGACGCATCGATGCCATCGAGATCGCGCGCCCGGGCATAAATGTCGGGCGCCCGGTCCCAGTCGATGCCGAACTTGTTTTCGGCCCGGCCGGTGGTGATCTTCTCATGCGTCTTGGCGTCGACGTCTGGATTGATGCGGATCGCGACCGGCACGCGGGCACCCTTGTCCCGTGCGACCATCGCCAGAAGAGCCAGCTCAGGTTCCGATTCCACATTCATCTGCGCGATTCCGGCGTCGATCGCCTGGGCCATTTCCGCCGCCGTCTTGCCGACACCGGAGAACACGACTTTCTCGGGCGCCACGCCGGCCTTCAGAACCTGCGTCAGTTCCCCCCCGGAAACCACGTCGGCGCCGGCCCCTTGGCGCGCCAGGGTGGCGATGACCGCAAGGTTGGAATTGGCCTTCACCGCGTAGCAAACGGTGTGATCGAGGCCCTGAAGCGCGGCGTCGAACACCTGGAAATGGCGTTCCAGCGTTGCCGTCGAATAGCAATAGAACGGCGTGCCGATCTGGTCGGCCAAGGCCGTCAGGTCGACCTCCTCGGCCGCCAGGCGGCCATCGCGATACTGGAAATGATCCATGGTCTTGATTTCCGTTGGGGCCAATCTGCGGGATCGGGGATCGGTTGGGGGCGACCGGTCGGTGCGCCGCCTAACGCCCGTATCCCGTGTTCGGGCGCAACCAGAGGCCCCGATCTTCCGGCGGTTCGTCGGCCGGGGCCTGGGCGCTGGGTTGCGGCGCCGGCGCGCCCTGGGCGCGCGCCGGCGGGACATAGGGATAAGTGTTGGGATAGGTCGATCCCTCGGGGTATTCGGGCTGGTTCTTGCGACCGCAGGCGGCCAATCCGGCAAAGGCCAAGCCCGCGCAGAAAAAGCGCAGGCAACCTCGCCGCCCCATGCCAGCCTGACCACGCATCCGTGCCGTCATCGATCTACGCCTCTATACCCGGCCCGCCGCGCCCGGGCCCTAATCCAAAAACCGTCGCCGGGCGTCGGCCGCGGCGGCGATCACATTGTCCGGTGCCGTGCCGCCGAAACTGGTCCGGCTGGCGACCGAATTCTCGACACCCAGGACCGAATATACGTCGTCGGAGATGGCCGGGTCTACGGCGCGCATCTCGTCGAGCGTCAGGTCTTCCAGGCCGGCGCCCTTGGCCTCGGCCCGACGGACCAGTTCGCCGGTGACGTGATGGGCTTGGCGGAACGGCGAGCCGAGCGCGCGGACCAGCCAATCGGCCAGGTCCGTCGCCGTCGAAAAACCCCTGCCCGCGTCGGCGCGCATGCGCGCCCGGTCGAACCGGACGTCGCGCACCATGCCGGCCGTGGCGGCAACGGCCAAGGCCAGGTTGTCGGCGGCGTCGAACACCTGTTCCTTGTCTTCCTGCATATCCTTGCCGTAGGTCAAAGGCAAACCCTTCATGACCATGGCGAGGGCCTGAAACGCGCCGGCGACACGGCCGACCTTGGCGCGAACCAATTCGGCCGCGTCCGGGTTGCGTTTCTGCGGCATGATCGACGACCCGGTGGAGAAAGCGTCGGAGAACGCGGCAAAGGCGAACTGCTGCGAACACCAGATCACCATTTCCTCGGCAAAACGCGACAAATGCACCGCCAGCACCGTGCCGGCGGCAAGGAACTCGAGCGCGAAATCCCGGTCGGACACGGTATCGATGGAATTGGCCGTCGGCCGATCGAAACCCAGCGCCTCGGCCGTCGATTCCCGGTCGATGGGGAAAGAGGTTCCGGCCAATGCCGCGACCCCCAGCGGGCATTCGTTCAAGCGCCGCCGGCAATCGGCCAGGCGCCCGCGGTCGCGGCCGAACATTTCCACGTAAGCCATCAGGTAATGGCCCAGAG
>JANQIJ010000246.1 GCA_028282185.1 Rhodospirillales bacterium | reverse complement strand
CGCCGGCGCGGCCCAGGCTTTCCGTACCGGCCATGATATGGGCCTGGCGGACCTCGACCAGGTCTTCCGCGTCGAAAAACCGGCCGATCTCGATCTGCTGCTCGATGGCGCGCCGGCGGATCGGGCCAAGGGTCCCGGCCCGGATTCTTTCCTCGTGATCCGTCAGCCGCATGGCTGTCCTCCCAGATGCCGGGCGTTGGGGTGTGGATTGCCCGGCAGCGTTTCCGATCTTTGATCTGCCGGTTAAGGGATCACTCTACAAAAGGCGTCAAAAACTATATAGAAATTTTTTCGCTTTCTGATTACCGTATTGATCCGTAGTCTTCATGTTCCATGAGCAGGCGCTGAGGCGGCGGCCCGGTTGCATCAGACCCATCGTGTTTCCAGAATGCTGGACAGGCACGACGGCGAACGGGGCGTTTTCCGCGGTGTCCATTCCGGCCAATCGGCGATCTGCCGGATGGCTGGGCAAAGAAGGAAACGGGAGTCCGATGCAGGGCGCCCATAACAAAGCCGAAAGTCAATTGGCTTCATCGCCGACAGGCAGCAATTGCCGCAAGGCACACGTCAATAGGGAGGACGTAATCAATGAATCTCAAGACCTTTAAACGCAACCTCGCCACGGCGACCGCGGGCGGGGCGCTGGCCTTGGCGCTCATCGCCGGTGCCAGTTCGCAGGCATTGGCCGAAGCGGGCGAAGTCCGCTTTGCGCAACAGTTCGGCCTGCTGTACCTGCCCATGCACGTGGTGGTCGACAAGAAAATGGTCCAGGCCTGCGCCAAGGACGCCGGCCTGGGCGACGTCAAGGTCACCATGCACCGGTTTTCCGGCGGCGCCGCCGTGAACCAGGCGCTGCTGTCGCGCAACGTGGACTTCGCCGCGGGCGGCATCGGCCCGCTGCTCAAGCTTTGGGACAAGACCAAGGGCCGTCTGAACGTGCGCGCCATGACGACCCTGTCGGCCATGCCGTTGAAGCTGAACACCAACGATCCGTCCATCAAGAAACTCGAAGACTACGTCGGCAAGGAAGATCACAAGATCGCCACCCCGTCGGTCAAGGTCTCGATCCAGGCGGTGGTGCTGCAGATGGCGGCGGCCAAGAAGTGGGGCCCGGACAAGGCGTTCAAGCTTGACCCGATGACCGTTTCCATGAAGCACCCGTCCGCGGCCGCGGCGCTGCTGGCCGGCGGTCAGGCGGTGAAGAGCCACTTCGCAACCCTGCCGACTTCGTTCCAGGAATTGAAGTCGGACAAGATCCACAACGTTCTGACGTCCTATGACGTATTGGGCGGCGAGCATTCCACGGTCGCCATGTACAACACTCAGAAGTGGAAAGACGACAATCCGAAACTTTATAAGTGCGTCTACACGTCCTATCGCAAGGCGATCGATTGGATCAACGCCAACAAGAAGGACGCGGCCGCCCTGTTCCACCGCTTCACCAAGTCCAAACTGCCGCTCGGCGATGTCGAGGCGATGGTCGGCGACGTGAACGAAATGCGCTATTCCGTGCAGCCCAAGCGGACCATGGAATTCGCCAAGTTCATGCACTCCATCGGCGCGATCAAGAACATGCCGTCGAGCTGGAAGGACTACTACTGGGAAAACAATCACGACCAGGACGGCAGCTAAACCCATGACAGATGGCGCCCAGGCCGCGGCGGGGGTCTCCTCCGCCGCGGCAGCCGTCGATCCAATCCTGGATGTCGACGGCGTTACCCTGCAATACAAAACCAAGGAACACCTGATCACGGCGACCTACCGGGTGGGGTTCAAGGTCTATCCCGCCGACCGGTTTGTCTTGCTCGGCCCGTCCGGATGCGGCAAATCGACGCTCTTGAAGGGCGTCGCCGGCTATATGACGCCGGTGGAAGGCAACATGCGCCTGAAGGGCGTGGACATCAAGGAGCCGGGTCCCGACCGGGTCATGGTGTTCCAGGAATTCGACCAGCTTCTGCCGTGGAAGACGGTGAAGCAGAACATCACCTTCGCGCTGATGAACGGCGGCAAGTGCAAGACCCAACGGGAAGCGGACGACCTTGCCATGCAGTACATCAAGAAGGTCAAGCTCGACCGGTTCGAGGATACCTATCCGCACATGCTGTCCGGCGGCATGAAACAGCGTGTCGCCATCGCCCGGGGCATGGCCATGGAGCCGGACATCCTGTTGATGGACGAACCCTTCGCCGCGCTCGACGCGTTGACCCGCCGGCAAATGCAGGAAGAGCTTTTGGCGCTTTGGGAAGACACGCACTTCACGGTGCTGTTCGTCACCCATTCCATCGAAGAGGCGCTGATCGTCGGCTCGCGGATTTTGGTGCTGTCGCCCCACCCGGGCCAGGTGAAGGCGGAATTGAACGCCCATGACCTGAACCATGGGAATATGAGCAGCCCCGAGTTTGGCGAACTGCAGACCAAGATCCACGATATGCTGTTTGCCGACCGGATTCTGGAAGACGAGTTGCAAGGCGAGGACGCTTAGACCGCCATGACACCGCTTGTCCCGCAAATCGTTATCCGGCCCGAGATCGAGACCGCCGTGGGCGAGGCCGACCACGGGGAGGTTGCCCGCCAGTTGACCCTTTGGGAAAAGCTGGTGGACATGGACCCTGTCCGGAAGTTCTCCATCCTGATCCTTCTGATGGTCGTTTGGGAAGCCTACACCCAGTTGTCCGGTGTTTCCGAACTGATCCTGCCCAAGTTCTCATCGACGGCCGCCGCCCTCTGGGCCGCGATCACCGGCGAGCAGCTGATGATCATGGTCTGGAACTCCATGAAGATCCTGATCACCGGTTATGTCATCGGCCTGGTGATCGCCACGGTGCTGTCGACGGCGGCGATCATGACGCGGTTCGGTTCCGACGTGCTGTCGACCCTGACGGCCATGCTCAATCCGCTGCCGGCCATCGCGCTTCTGCCGCTGGCCCTGTTGTGGTTCGGGCTGGGCTCGGATTCGATCGTGTTCACGTTGTTGCATTCGGTGATCTGGCCGGTGGCCTTGAATGCCCATACGGGCTTCATGGGGGTCTCGGAAACCCAGCGCATGGTCGGCCGCAACTATGGTCTTCGGGGCCTGACCTATGTGGTCAAGGTCTTGATCCCGGCGGCCTTCCCGCAAATCCTCATGGGGCTCAAGATCGGTTGGGCCTACGCCTGGCGGACCTTGATCGCCGCCGAACTGGTGTTCGGTGGCGCCATCGCCGACACGGAAGGCACCGCGTCGGGCGGCCTCGGCTGGTTCGTCTTCTCGAACCAGATGGACATGCAGATTCCGCATGTCTTCGCGGGGCTCTTCATGGTGATCCTGGTCGGCGTGATCGTCGAGAACGTGATCTTCACCAATATCGAGATCAAGACGATCCGCAAGTGGGGGATGCAGGCACAATGAGCACGTCTGATAAGAAAATCCCCCAACTGGTCATCCGTGATGAGTTCATCGCCGATGAAATCAAGGACGCCCATACGGGCGACGTGGCGGTGGAGCTCTCGACGCTGGAAAAAATCTGGAACATCAACGGCGTGCGCAAGGCGTCCATCCTCTTGGGCCTGGTCGTCATCTGGCAGGCCTATACCGTGGGTTTCGATGTCGAACCCCTGATGTTCCCCACGTTCTCGTTCTCGCTTGAGAAGTTGATCGCAGACCTGCTCAGCGGCAACCTGCCGCCGAAAATCTGGTTCTCCATCAAGGTCCTGATCATCGGTTATTCGGCGGGGATGGTCATCGCCGCCGTGCTGGTCCTCTGGGCCACCGCCTCGCGTCTGGGCTCGGACTTCATCGCCACGGCGACGGCCATGTTCAACCCGCTGCCGGCCATCGCCATGCTGCCCTTGGCCATGCTGTGGTTCGGCCTGGGCACGGCCAGTCTGGTCTTCGTCCTGGTCCACTCGGTCCTTTGGGCCGTGGCGCTGAACACGCATACGGGCTTTAGGAACGTTAGTCAGACGCTGCGCATGATCGGCCAGAACTATGCGCTGACCGGCGTGCCTTTCGTCGTGAAAATTCTGGTGCCGGCGGCCCTGCCGTCGATCCTGGCGGGCATGAAGGTGGGCTGGGCCTTCGCCTGGCGCACGCTGATCGGCGCCGAATTGGTGTTCGGTGCCTCGTCGGGCTCCGGCGGTCTCGGCTGGTATATCTTCGAAAGCAGCCAGAACATCGAGACCGAGGGCGTCTTCGCCGGCCTGTTCATGGTGATCCTCATCGGCATCGTGGTGGAAAACGTGGTGTTCCGGAACATCGAGTTGAAGACCGTCAACCGCTGGGGCATGCAGCGCTAGAGCAGCTTGGGCTTGGGAGGGCCTGCTCATGAACCTGTCCATCAGCATTCCGGTGACGCCATTGGATAACCCCATGGCCGCCGAGGTCGTCGGCCTGGACCTGAACCAGGATCTGGACGACCGGACCGTCCGCGACCTGCATGCGGCCTGGATGGCCTATCCGGTGCTGGTGATCCGCAACCAGCCGGATCTCAGCCACGAGCGGCACTTGACCTATTCCCGGCGGTTCGGCGACCTGCAGCGCCACACGGTGAAAGAGATCCTGCTGCCGGACTATCCGGAGATTTTGGCGCTGTCCAACCGCGGGCGGGGCGGGGCCCAACCCATCAACAACGGCGGCGCCTATTGGCATTCGGACATCACTTACGAGGAAAACCCGCCCATGGGCTCCATCCTGCACGGCCAGATCGTGCCCGAGGAAGGGGGCGATACCCTCTATGCCGACATGACGGCCGCCTATGACGCGCTCGACGACGACACCAAACGGGAAATCGACGGTCTGACCGCGACCCATACCTACCGGGCCCGTTATGAAGCCATGATGGAGCAGGGCGTGCGCCCGCCCAAGACCGAGGAAGAGCTCTCCCAATGGATTGACGTGCATCATCCCGTCGCCCGCACCCATCCGGAAACGGGCAAGAAGGCGCTCTTCGTCAACGAGGGCTTCACGGCGCGCATCGACGGCCTGGGCGACAACGCGAGCCGGGATTTGTTGGACAAACTGTTCGAACATTCCGTCCAGGACCGGTTCGTCTACCGCCACAAATGGCGCCAGGGCGACCTGGTCATGTGGGACAACCGCTGCACCATGCACCGGGCGACGGACTACGACCTCAGCCAGGAACGCTCCATGTACCGGGCGACGGTGCGGGGCGACCGGCCGGTGTAGCCGTCCCGTTTGGTGCTCAAGGCGCGGTTCCGTTCATGGCCTACGAACTCGTCACCTTCGACGCCTATATGGGCTTGCTGGACATTCAGGGCAGCCTGGTGCCCGTGGTGGCCGGGGCCCTCTCCCTGGATGAGGCCGAAGCCCGCGGGTTTGTAAGGATTTGGCGGACGCAACAGATGGCCCGTGCGGCGGCCAGCAACTCCCTGGGGCTGGGCCGCACATCGTTCCGAGACTGCACGCGGATGGGGCTCGATTTCGCGCTCGTCAAGAACGACATCGACCTTGACGAAAAGCAGAGATCGGCGCTGGTTGCCGCCTGGGATTATCTCAAGCCTTGGCCGGAAGCGGTCCAAGTTATCGACGGCCTCAAGGCTCAGGGCCTTTCCGTCGCCATCCTCTCCAACGGCGATCAGGACCAATTGGAGGCGATCGACCGGAACGCCTTTGACAGTGCCTTCGACCATGTGTTGTCGACGGAAACCTGCGGCTTCTACAAACCCCATCCGTCGGTCTACGCCCTGCCGCAGCAGGCATTGGGTGTTCCGATGGCCCGGGTCCTGCATGTCGCCGGCGGCGGCGGGGACGTTCTGGGCGCCGTGGCCGCCGGCATGGCCTGCTATTGGTCGAACCGCACGGGCGACCCGGCGCCGGACCCGGCCTATCCCGCGACCCATGAAGGGCGGGAGCTCGGCGGTCTGTCAGCGCTTCTCTGAATTGGCGGTCGCGGACCGGTTTCCCGGTTCGGCCGGCCGAGGTATCCTGACGCCGGTGAAAGAATGACGAGGTCGCGATGACTGATCCCAAACGTGTTGCCGTGATCGGCCTGGGCGCCATGGGCTACGGTATGGCGCGATCCCTGATCCGGGCCGGTCATGTCACCCATGGCGTCGACATCGCCCCGGAGCCGGTGGAAAGGTTTCTGGCCGAGGGCGGCGCGCCAGGCACCCCCGCCGAGGTCGCCGGCGAGCTCGATGCCCTGGTCGTCGTGGTGTTGAACGCCCAGCAAACCGAGGCCGTGTTGTTCGGCGACGACGGCTGGGTGCCGCGAATGCGGGCGGGGGCCGTCGTCCTGGCCTGCGCCACCGTGTCCCCCGATTTCACCCGCGCCATGGCGGCCCGTTGCCAGGAACACGGCGTGCATTACCTGGATGCGCCGATTTCCGGCGGGGCGGCCAGGGCGGCGGCGGGCCAGTTGTCGATCATGGCGTCCGGCAGCGTCGACGCCTTCGCCGCCGCGCGACAGGTGCTCGACGCCACCGCGGAAACCGTGTTCGAACTGGGCGACGAAGCCGGCGCCGGCTCGGCCATGAAGGCCGTGAACCAACTGCTCGCCGGGGTGCATATCGCGACCATGGCCGAGGCTCTGACCTTCGGCATGACCCAGGGCGTGAGCCCGGAGAAATTCGTCGAGGTGATCAGCAAATGCGCCGGGACCAGTTGGATGCTGGAAAACCGGGCGCCGCATATCGTCGCCGGCGACTACACGCCGCTCAGCCAGGTCAACATCTGGCCGAAGGACTTGGGCATCGTCCTCGACATCGCCAAACAGGCGGGGTTTAGCGCGCCGATCACCGCGGCGGCTTTGCAGCAATACATGGTCGCCGTCGGCATGGGCCTGGGTGCCGAGGACGACGCGGCCGTTGCCAAGGTCTATGCCCGGAACGTCGGCCTCGACCTGCCGATCAAGGATGGCTAGTCGATCCGTCCCTGGGCCGGCGGAAGGGGTCCCCCCTTTGCCTTGCGCCGACCGCGGACGCGGCCCACATGAAACCGAGCGATGCGTCGCCACCGGTCGCGCCCGGCCCATCGGGCGACCATGACCGGCCTGCCAAGGGAGAAGGATAATGGTCCAGATCAAACCCCGGCTGAAAGAAACGTTTCGGCGGGCGCCAAGGGCGACGCTGGCGCCGATGGCGCGGACGGCCGCGGGCCTGGCGCTGTTGCTGGTCTTCTCCATGAGCCCCGCCTTGGCCGCCGATCCCGTGTTCCGTGCCAAGGATCACGCTTACCGGGCGGTGACGGTGACCGACGGCTTGAATCGGCCCTGGGGCATGGTCTTCCTGCCGGACGGCGGCCTGCTGATCACCGAGAAATCCGGCCGCGTGCGGCATTACAAGAACGGCACTTTGTCCGACGCGATCGACGGCGGTCCGCGCTCCGTCGTCTGGGGCCAGGGCGGGTTGTTGGACGTTGCGATCCATCCGGACTTCGCCGCCAATCGATGGGTCTATTTCACCTACGCCGGGCGCGGCGAGGGTGGGGCCTCGACGGAACTGGCCCGCGCCCGGTTCACCGGCCGCGCTTTCGAGGGCCTTGAAGTCCTGTTCAAGGCCGAACCGAAGACCCAGGGCCGGGTCCATTTCGGATCGCGCATTGTCTTCGACCGGGATGGCTATCTGTATGTGACCTATGGCGACCGGGGCGGGCGCGAGAATTCGCAAGATCTGCGGGTTCACCAGGGCAGCGTCTTCCGCTTCACCGATGACGGCCGCGTTCCGCCGGATAACCCCTTCGTCGGCCGCGCCGACGCGCGGCCGGAAACCTATAGCTACGGCCATCGCAACGTCCAAGGCGCCGCCCTGCATCCGCAGACCGGCGCTGTCTGGACCCATGAACACGGGCCCCAGGGCGGGGATGAGGTCAACGTTATCCGCCGCGGCGCCAATTACGGCTGGCCGGCCATCACCTATGGCGAGGAATACGGCGGCGGCGCGATTTCGCCGCATACGACGCTGCCCGGGATGGAACAGCCGGTCCTGCATTGGACGCCGTCCATCGCGCCCAGCGGCATGGCTTTCTACACCGGTGACAGGTTCCCGAAATGGTGGGGCAGCCTGTTCGTCGGCGCCTTGGCGCATCGCCATCTGCGCCGGATCGGCCTGGACGGCGAGCGTGTGACCGACCAGGAAATCCTCTTGGCCGGCCTGGCCGAGCGCATCCGTGATGTCGAGAACGGCCCCGACGGCTTCATCTATGTGCTGATCGATTCAGCGGACGGCCGCCTGATCCGGTTGGAGCCGGCGGACGGACCGGGCCGCTGATCGGTTGCCCGAGCGTCGCCGGTGCGGTCAATCACTTCTTAATCCCATGCTGTCACGATACCCCGGCGAAACATCGCGCGCGCAATCCGGAGGGTGGCATGGACCCGTTCATCAAGCAGCGCCTGGCCCAGGTAATCCGCCAGTCCATGGCCCAGGCCGATCGCGCCTGGCAAGGCGGCAACATCGAGGCGGCGAAGACCCTTTGTGACCAGATCCTCGCCCGCGACCACACTGCGGTCGGACCTTGGGTCCTGGCGACGAAACAGGCTTTGGCCGTGGGCAAATGGGACACCGCGCTCCATTCGGCGCTGCATGTCCTGAAAACCCGCCCGGAATTCGAAGGGTCGGGCTTCGATGCCGGGCTCGACGTAACTTACGAAGAGGTTGCCGGGTGGCTCGACGAAGCTGCGGAGGAACTGCTGACCAGCCTCGCCGCCGGTCCGGGCGATCCACAGCAACAAGTTCTCGCCTGGTATTCGTCCGGTGTCGCCCGCCATATCCAGGGCGACCTGGACGCGGCCCGTGATTGGTATGAAAAAGTCACGCTCGCCGGCATGCCGGCGAAGTACATCGTCGGCAACACGATCAACCTTCTGCACGCGCTTGAGCACGAAGCCGGCAATCCCGACGCTGCCAAGCGATGGCTTGACCTGGAAACCTTTCCGATCGCCCTGCATGCCCGGGACGTGATCGGTGACGATTACCTGGGGTTCCTCGACGGGTTATATGACGAGGTCATATCCTCGCCGAAGCTGGAGGCTTTCCAGGACATGCAGTCGCGGAACTGGAACGTGGCCGACAAGCTGAACGAAGACGAATACGGCTCGGCGATCGCCCGTCTCGAAGATGTCTTCTCCGGGGTGCTGCGCCAACACCGCCCGATTTTCGAACGCCAGGCGATCCACTTCGTCCAGGAGAACTTCGAGGCGTTTCCCGAGAGCCATCGCGTGCAATTGTTCTCTGCCGTGGTCAAGGGCGCCGGCCATGTCGGTCCTCATGTTCATTCCGACTGCTATCTGGTCGGCAACCTATACGTTCGGGTTCCCGACGAACAGGGCACCGACGTCGCGGCTATCGAGGGCGCGGCTATCGAGGGCGCGGCTATCGAGGGCGCGGCCAGCGCGGCGCCGCGTCATGCCGCGATCCACTACGGCAAGCATCTATTGCATGCCGCCACCGGTGGCGGTTATCCGACACGGCGGATCGAACCGGAGCCGGGCACCATGCTGCTTTGGCCCGCGTTCTATAGCCATGGCACTGAACCCAGCCTGGCCGAGGGGGTGCGCATGGTCGTCGGCTTCGACGTCATTCCAGAGCGCGCCGCCGCCTGACGGGCCGCGCCGATCCGTTGAGTTCAGCCGATCCGTTGAGTTCAGATGTCCGGCGGATAGGTGACGTGGCGGTCACCAGGTCGTATACGACAAGGCCGGCGTCGCCAATCGCGACCAACTGATCAGCCTGTTCATCAAAGACTTGATCGAAACGCCCGTGTTGGCGGCGGACGGAAGCGTCAAGCGACAATCAGGTGCCGCAGGCCGATAAACGCCGGATAGGGATGGGTGATCAGCCGGACCGGGTTCGCCGCCAGGTAATTTTGGAACCGGCCCTTATCGACAAAGCGCGCCAGGAACCGGGCAGATAGTCCGTCGAACGCCGGCGCGTCGACAAACCGGGGCAGGATGCCGCCGGCCAGGTTGACACCGCCCCGGGCCCCCGTGGCGAGCGCCAGGTCCGAGGCCGCCGTGCCGAGGAAGGCAAAGAACAGCTCCAGGACTTCCCGGGCCAAGGTATCGCCGCCGCCCAGGCCCGCCCGAGTGATCGCGGCGGCATCGGGCGCCGTGCCGCCGGCCGTCGCCAGGGCGGCGTGGATGTTTTCCAAACCCGGACCCGACAGCACCCTTTCCCAGGAAACATGGCCGAACCGGGCGGTCAACTGTTGCACGATGGAGGCTTCCTTGGCGTCGCGCGTTGCGACCGTGGCATGGCCGCCTTCCGTCGCCAAGGCCAGGCGGCCGCCGTCGCCGGCCGCGGCCAACACGGCAACCCCCAGCCCGGTGCCCGGGCCGAGAACCAGGGCCGGCGTCGTCGTCATCGGCGCGCCGGCCTGCAAGAGAAGGAAATCGTCTTCCGCCAAATCCGGCAGGCCCAGGGCCACCGTTTCGAAGTCGTTGACGAGGTGGACATTTGGGATGCCGAGCGTATGACCGAAGGCGGCCCCGTCGATCACCCAGGAGTGGTTGGTCATGGTACAGCGCCCCTCGCTGACCGGACCGGCGACGGCCAGCGCCGCGTGTGTCGGCATGGCGGCGAGGCCGATGGCATCCGCATGGGCGCGGGCGGCGGCGGCGGGATCGGCGAAATCGGCGCAGGGATAGGTCGCGTTGGTGACGATCCGGCCCTTGTCGTCGATCAGGCCGAAGCGGGCATGGGTGCCGCCGATGTCGGCGATCAGGCCCCTGGCCCCGGACATGGCGGGGCTCAGCGCCGCTTGCCGGCGGCGGCCAATGCCGCCAGATAGCCCATCCGCCAGGCCACCAGGTCGTTCCGGCGGATGACTTCCATCATCGCTTCGCGGCGCCGGCGCCGTTCTTCCAGCGGCATCTCCAGCCCCTGAGCGATGGCTTCGGCGACGTCGTCGGTATCGAACGGGTTGACGATCAGGGCGGCGTTCAGTTCTCGGGCCGCGCCGGCAAAACGGGACAGCACCAGCACCCCCGGGTCCGATGGGTTCTGCGCGGCGACGAATTCCTTGGCCACCAGGTTCATGCCGTCGCGCAACGGCGTCACCAGGCCGACCCGGCTGGCCCGGTAGAACAGAGCCAGGCGGTCGCGGCTATAGCTCTTGTTGATGTAGTTGATCGGCACCCAATCGATATCGGCGAATCGGCCGTTGATGTGCCCGGCCTCCGCCGCCAGATGGGCGCGCAGTTGCTTGTATTCGGCGACCTCGCCGCGGGACGGCGGCGTGATCTGGAAAAACGTGACCTCGCCGCGGTATCCGGGATAGCGCTCCAACAAGCGTTCAAAGGCGCGCAGCCGTTGTGAAATGCCCTTGGAGTAATCCAATCGGTCGACGCCGATCAGCCAGGCCTTGTCGCCATAGCGTTCCTTCAGCTTGCGGCCCCAGGCAATTTCCTTGGGGGCGGCGATGGGGCCCTCGAAATGGCCGGGCGTGATGCCCACGGGGAACACACCGATTCTGAGCTTGCGGCCCAAGACTTCGACCCTGCCGGTCTTCGATACCTTGCCGCCGGCTTCATGCACCACGTAATCGGCGAAGGCGCGACGGTCGTTTTCCGTCTGGAAGCCGATCAGATCGTAGGCACAAAGCGCCGTCATCAGCGCCCGATGGGTCGGCAGCGAGGCCATGACCTCAAGCGCCGGAAACGGCGTGTGCAGGAAGATGCCCATGGTCTGCTTGGCACCGCGCCGACGCAGGCACTCACCCAGCGGGATCAAATGATAATCGTGCACCCAAATGCGGTCGGACGGTTTCAGGTGCTGCGACAATCGGGTCGCGAACATGTCGTTGACCTGCAGGTATCGGGTGAAATGTTCGCGTTGGAAATTGGTCAGGTCCAGCCGGTAATGGAAAAGCGGCCAAAGCACGCGGTTGGCGAAGCCGTTGTAGTATTCGTTGTAATCCTTGCGCATCAGGTCGAGCGTCACATAGGTGATCGGTCCGACCTTGGTGATTTCCGGTTCCGTCGGGTGGTTGTTGCCGACCTTGCCGCTCCACCCGAACCACAAACCGCCGTCCTGCTGCAGGGCCTCTTCCAGGGCAACGGCCAGACCGCCGGCCTGGACCCGTCCGTCCTTGATGTCCGGCACCCGGTTGGAAACGACGACCAATCGGGATTTGGCGGCCGCCCTGGCCTTGGCCGGCGATGGGGATTTCAGTTGCGTTTTCTTCTTCTCTGTCGACTTGGCCATGCGTTCAGAATGCGTCTTTCCAGGGCTTGCTCAGCTCCATGGCCGAATTGATCAGCCCGACCATGGAATAGGTCTGCGGGAAGTTGCCCCATAACTCGCCGGTTTCAACGTCGATATGTTCCGACAGCAACCCGGCGGGGTTTAGGTCCGATAGCATGGTTTCAAACACCGCGCGGGCGTCTTCGCGCCTGCCGACCATCACCAGGGCATCAATGTACCAGAACGTGCATACGATGAATGCTTTTTCTGGTTCCCCGAAGTCATCGGCCTTGACGTAGCGAAAGATGTAGTCGCCGCGCTTGAGGTCCTGTTCGATGGTGCTCAGCGTTCCGGCGAAACGCGGATCGTCGGGGCCGACGAACCCGAACTTGACCATCAACAGCAAACTGGCGTCGACGCTGTCGCCGCCCCAGGCATCGACGAAGGAATTGCGCTCGGCATTGAAGGTTTCGGCCAGGATTCGCGTGCGGATGCCTTTGGCTTCGCCGGCCCAAAAGGCGGCCCGGTCCGCAAGCCCCAAATGCGCCGCGATCCGGGCCAGGCGGTCGACCCCGGCCCAACACAGCAGACTGGAATAGGTGTGGATGTGGGAATTGCCGCGCAGTTCCCAAAGCCCGGCGTCGGGCTGGTCGTATAGCGCCAGGCAGCGTTCGCCCAGGGGTTCGAGGAAACGGAACAAGGCCTCGTCGCCCTGACGCCGCAGGCGCCGATCGAAAAACATCTGGGTAACCGACAGGATGACACTGCCGTAGACGTCGTTCTGGATATGCTCGAAGGCCTGATTGCCGCGCCTGACCGGCCCCATGCCGCGATACCCGGGCAGGGTATCGACCGTTTCCTCTTTCAAGGCGTCGTCGAACGACAGGCCGTAGACCGGTTGCAGATGACCGTCCGTGGCGTTGGCGACGATGTTGGTCAGATAGCTCAGGTAGCCTTCCATGGTCCGCGTCGCGCCCAACCGGTTGAGCGCCGAGACCACGAAGTATCCGTCGCGCAACCAGCAATAGCGGTAATCCCAGTTGCGGCCCGATCCGGGCGCCTCCGGGATCGATGTGGTCATGGCGGCGACGATGGCGCCGGTTTCTTCGGAATTGCAGAGCTTCAAGGTGATCGCGGCGCGGATCACCGCGTCCTGCCATTCGAAGGGAATGGAAAGGTAGCGCGTCCATTCCAGCCAATAATCGCAGGTCTGTTCCAGGAACTCGCGGGCGATGGAAGCGACCGACGTGGGGATCGTCTCATCCGGGCCGAAGACCATCGCCGCCGGTTCGTCCAACAGGAAGGCCGTTTCCTTCAGCACATGGCTGACCGGCAGGTCCGTGGTCAGGCGCATGACCGCATCGCTGGTCAGATATCGGATATGGTTCGATCCGCGCGTCGTTTCGACACCGCCGGCGCCCCAATTGCGGGCCGGACGCAGACGCACGCGGATGCGCGGATGCCCGGCCAGAGGCTTCAGCATGCGGACGAACTGGACCGGCCGGAAGGTCCGGCCCAGTTGCTTGAACCGCGGGGCGAAATCGATGATTTCAAGGGCGTTGCCGGCGTCGTCCTTCAGTGTCGTGACCACGGCGGCGGTGTTCGGGATATAATGCTGGTCGCAGTCCGTCTGTCCGTCGAGGACCACGTCGAAGAAGCCCGCCTTGACTTCGCCGTCGTCCAGGAGGTCGCAAAAGACCGGGTCGCCCTCGAAGTCGGGGACACAGGCCCAGCGATAACGGGCGTTGCGATCGAGAAGGGCCGCGACGGTGCCGTTGCCGATCATGCAAAGATTGAGGTCGTTCATTCGCTGGCGGGGCCTTTCAATGGGGTGTCGGGGAAACGCCGCGCGTCGGGGCGGCGACGTGGTGAAAAAAATGGAATATCCCTGAAACCCTAGCAAAACCTGGGCCAAGCACAACCGGAAGCCGCAACCCCGATCGCGGCCGTTGCCCGGGTGCCCTTCGTGGCCGGGCGCGGCCCGATCGGATCGATCCGCCTGTCCGGGCCACGTGGGCCGGCGGCGGGCCCGGTCTTATGCGTTGCAGAGGGTGCGGCTGCTCCGCGCTTCTCGGCCGCGTCCGGGCTTCCTTATTTGTTTTCAAAATTGTTGACAATATTGATGACGACTTGCAGGCTGCCCGGACCGCAAGGGAGGGTGCGACATGGCGGATGGAAAGGCGGCCCGAAAACCGACGGTCCGGGGGCGCGCGATGGATGGCCCGGGGCGCCCGGACAGCAGGCCGTCGGGGCCCAAGGGTTCTGCGGCCAAGGGTTCTTCGGCGCGGCCCAAGGAAACGACGGCGCGACCGCCGGCCGTGGCGAAGACCCCGGCCGGCGAACTTTTGGACGCGCTGCGCCGGCGCATCGTCTCCCAGGACCTGCCCCCTGGGGCGCCGCTTCGCGAACAGGATCTGGCCAGCGAGTTCGGCGTTTCCCGGGCGCGCATCCGCGACACTTTCGGCATTCTCGAGGAACGGGGCCTGATCGAACGAATCCCCAACCGGGGCGCCGCCGTCGCCCGATTGGCGGCGGCCAAGATCGACCAGTTGTTCGAGGTCCGCGAAGTGTTGGAGGCGCAGACCGTGCGCCTGGCCACGGAGAAGGCGCCCGGCGAGACCTGGGATCCGTTGATCGAGCTGTTCGGTCCGGCCATGGACCGGGTGCTCGCGGCCAACGATTTCGACGCTTATGAGGCGGCGATCCATCGGTTCCGGCGGACCTGCATCGACCGGGCGGAAAACGAGGTTCTGCGCGGCCTTCTGGACAGTCTTTATGACCGGACCCAGGTGCTGATCCGGCGCCTGGTCCTGGTTCCCGGCCGGGCCCAGGAAGGCATGCGCCAGCACCGTGACATCCTGGTGGCGATGCGGGCCGGACGAGCGAAAACGGCGGAGCGCTTGAAACGCGCCAATATCCAAAGCGCCCGGGACTGGTTCCGGGACTACCGGAAGTACCTGCTGTAAAGGACGGGGGAGGATGCCAAACCAAGCAGTTCCAGATCCGAATGAGGACGCGGCGACCGGGCCACTTGCCGATCTCAAGGTGATCGAGCTGGGCTCGACCGTGGCCGGGCCGTTCTGTGCCCGGCTGATGGCCGATTTCGGCGCCCAGGTGACCAAGATCGAACAGGCCGACGGCGATGCCGTGCGCTCGTTCAGCCACCGGCATAAGGGACGGTCCCTGTACAACGCCTCGATCCAGCGCGGCAAGCGGATCGCCTCGATCAACCTGCGGACCGAGGACGGCCGCGCCTTGGTCCGTCGGCTCTGCGAAACGGCCGACATCGTCGTCGAGAACTTTCGCCCGGGCACCATGGAGCGCTGGAGTCTGGGCTACGATGACCTTGCGGCGGCCAATCCCGGCCTGGTCATGGTCCGCGTGTCCGGATTCGGTCAGGACGGGCCCTATTCTTCGCGTGGCGGATACGGCGTGGTCTGCGAAGCGGTCAGCGGGATGCGCGAGATCACCGGGGATCCTGACCGCCCGCCACCCCGGGCGGCGACCTCGCTGACCGACTACATCGCCGGGCTTTACGCCGCCTTCGGCGCGGTCATGGCGATCCGCGAACGCGAACGCACGGGCCGCGGCCAGGTCGTCGACGCGGCGCTCTACGAAGGCGCCTTCAGCTTCATGGAACCCCATGTCCCTGCCTATCAGCAGCTCGGCATCGTTGCCCAGCGGGCCGGGCCGCGCCTTCCGGGGAACGCGCCCAATTCCGTGTTTCCGACCCGCGACGGCGGTCACATGGTAATCGCCGCCGCGTCGGACGCGGTCTTTGCCCGCCTGGCCCAGGCCATGGGCCAGCCCGAATTGACCGTCGACGAACGTTTCGCCACGGCGGTCCAGCGGGCCAGGCATATGGACGATTGCGAAGCCGCCGTCACCGACTGGACCCGGACGCTCGACATCGCCGATCTGGAAACGGCCCTGGAGGCGGCGCGTGTGCCGGCGTCGCGG
>JANQIJ010000413.1 GCA_028282185.1 Rhodospirillales bacterium | reverse complement strand
GCGCAAGGCATGGACAACGCGCCGCGTTGGCTGGAAAATCGGGAATACCGCCAAGATGCCTTGCTCGCGTTCCTAGGCGCGCGACCGTCCACGCCGGAGATCGCCAAGTTCGTTCACCGGATCCTGCTGCATTCCCACGAAATCGTCGATCCGGACTACCGGGCGGTCCGGGAAAACCGCTGGGCGCTCCGCGAAGCCATGTATTTCGACATCCTGCTATCGCTCAGTGACGAGCAACGCCAGGATTTGGTCGAGCGGCTGCGCGGCTATGCCGCCGATATGATCGATCTGGCGGGGGCATAGACCCGGTTGACGCGGGCCACCGGTTGTGACCCGCCACGGACTCGCGTCAAAACACGTCTTTAAGAAGATCAAGCGTTTTCGCCCAGGAATCGGTGTCTGCCCGGGCGTCGTATTTCAAGGGCAGGTTGAACTTTTTCCCTTTCTCCGTGGCCCTCTTGCTGGTGAAACTGTGCGTCACGCCGGGGTAGCTGATGTATTCGAAGTCCGCGCCCGCAGCCTTCATGCCTTCCTTCAGCGTGGCAACCTTCTCAGGCTTGATGAAGGGATCGCCCTCACCATTAAACACCCGGACTTTCGCCTTCACCTTGCCGGGCTTCGCCGGGATGGTCTGCGTCAGGCTGGCGTGGTAGGCCGCGACTGCCCGCAGATCGACGCCCTTACGCGCCATGTCGAGAACCACGTTACCGCCAAAGCAATAACCCAAGGCGGCGATCCTGGTGGGGTCGACGGTCGCGTGACGCTTGATGAGATCCTTGGCCGCGATGAACCTTTCGTGCATCACGCCCTTTGTCGCAATGACCTCCTTCGCCATCGCGCCCGCATCTTTGGGGTGGTCCGCCAGCCGGCCTGTCCCATACATGTCGAGGGCGAAGGCCGTGTAACCCTGGGCGGCGAGCATATCCGCCCGTTCCCGGGCATAGGCGTCGTGCCCCCACCATTCGTGAACGACGATGACAGCGGGGCGTTTGCCGGCGATGGCATCGTCGTAAACCATGTAGCCGGTCAGTTCGCGATCTCCGGCCTTGTAAGTCACCTTTTCGGACCGAAGGCCCGCCTCGGTGACCTGGACAAAACCAAAAAACGCCAAGAACCCAACAGCGAATACCTTTGTAAAACGGACCATCACTCTCTCCCGTGGAATATCGAACCCGACCGGTCGAATGCTAACCCAAAGAATACGGCGTGAGAAAGGATTGATGCCCCGAAGCAGACCGGCCATCTGCCATTCGGCGTCCAAAAGGCCATTGCGCAATTGGTCAGCTATGCTGTGTTGCAGGCGCACGCAACGTCGCCAGTGCCACCCATTTCACTGATCGGATCAATGACAAGCACCAGTCGCGTCTCGCCCGTGCCTTCGATGGGCGGTGACCGGTGCAACAGGCGGGATTTTGGTTGTTCCGGCCAGAGCGTCCCGCGCAGCAGGATCGGTGCGCCGGTGGGTGTTGTGAAGATCTGTCGTGGATCGGCGCCATCGGTCGAGACGCCGTACTGTGTTCCCGTTCCTCGATAGGTACAGATGAGACGGGCCGTGACGGCGTCGATATGGAACTTCCGGCAGGCGTTCGTCGTGACGACGTCGAACCGCAAGCGAAGATAGGGCGTCGGCATCAGCCCGTTAAAGACATCTGCCAACGCGGCAGCGTCGTCGATCAGCCGCGTCCTCTCCTCGCCACCCGGGGTCCCGGATGTTTCGCAGATCTGAAAAACCGTCTCACGCACGCTGTCCGGAGGGACGATGACCCGCGCCCTCGGCAGTTGGTCGGGCTCCAGCCCGTCTATCCAAGATTGAAAAGCCGGCAGAGCTTGGCGCCGCCAGACGGCGGCGACACAACCCGTATGGTGGATCGCGGCCAAATCGCCGGGCGCATCCGCAACGTTGACGCCAATGTCCGCATGCTCCACGATTTCTTGAACAAGTGTCATGCCTTTGCCTCTGCACGGATCCAGGCCGGGAACGGGTCCGGCAGGTCGGGCAGCATGTCGGGCAGCGCGTCGGGCCCGGATGCCACGTCTTCCGGCAGAAGGCAGGCGTCGAGCCGCGCCTTTAGGTCCGGCCAGTCGATGCCACTGCCGATGAAGACGATTTCCTGGCGCCGGTCGCCCCAGGGTTCCCGCCAATGGGCCTGCATGTAAGCGCGTCCGGCCTCGTGGTCCGGCCAGCGTTCTTTCGGGACGGCGGCCCACCAGGTGCCGAGCGGATTGACCGACGACAGCGCGCCCGCAAGGGAGAATTCGGCCACCCAGTCGGGCCGCGTGGCGATCCAGAAATGCCCCTTGGCGCGGATCACGCCGGGCAGATCGCTGTTCAGCACGGCGTAAATGCGTTTTGGCTCGAACGGACGTCGGGCGCGATAGACGAAGCTTGCGACGCCGTATTCCTCGGTCTCCGGCACATGATCGGCGTAGCCGTAAAGTTCCTTGGCCCACATGGGATGTTCATGGGCCTTCTCGTAATCGAACAGCCCGGTATCGAGGACCGTATCCGCGGGAACGTCGGAATGGTTGGTCTCGATGATCCGCGCATCCGCGTTCAGGCTGCGGATGATCTTGCGCGCGGCGTCGACCTGTTGCGGCTCCGCGTCGGCGACCTTGTTGAGGATGACCACGTCGGCGAATTCGATCTGATCCGTCAGCAGGTGCACCAGGGTGCGGTCGTCTTCCTCGCCCAGGGTTTCGCCCCGGTCACGCAGGAAGTCGTGACTGGAATAGTCGCCGAGCAGATTGACCGCGTCGACCACCGTCACCATGGTATCCAGGCGCGCGACATCCGAAAGGCTCCGGCCCTCTTCATCGCGGAAGTCGAAGGTGGCGGCGACAGGCAGGGGCTCGGAGATGCGGGTGGATTCGATCAGCAGGTAATCGAAACGCCCTTCTTCGGCGAGGCGCCGCACCTCGGCCAGCAGGTCGTCGCGCAAGGTGCAGCAAATGCAGCCGTTGGACATTTCGACCAGGGTTTCGTCGGTGCGGCTCAGCTCGGTATCCGCCCGCACCAGGTCGGCATCGATGTTCACTTCCGACATGTCGTTGACGATGACCGCGACGCGCCGGCCTTCGCGGTTGTTCAAGACACGGTTCAGGAGTGTCGTCTTACCGGCGCCTAGGAAACCGGACAGCACGGTCACGGGAAGTCTTTCTACGGAAGTCATCAGCCATCCATTTCTTCTGGGTTACAGGGGAATGATGTGATCTGGCAGGGTTGGCGCCAAGGCTGCATACAGTTGCGGAAAGCAGCCCACTTGAACGCCATCGACGACGTCTTTCGGCGTCACCCCGCCACTGCCGCACTGGGTGAATTCGCCCTCTGCAAGATTGCGGCGCAGGGCACATTGATCACAGCCCATCAGGAGGATGTTCTTCTCGGCCGCGACCTTGGCGAGGCGCTCACCGATCGACTCACCCTTGCGCAGGCTGTAAAGATTGTCGTCAAAGAAGAACATTCCACCCACGTCTGCGCCGTGATTCCCAGCCTCAAGCTGGGGAAGGATCATGGTTGCAAGCTTGAACGTGGCGGCCATGTCCGTGGCAAGGATATAGGCGACTTTCATGACGTGGGGTCTCCATCGAACCGCGACTGATATGTTACGTTATAACATAACATATCACGGGTAAGTCGCCAGGATTGAAATCTGAAGCGCGCCGACAGAACTTCAGGTAAGTGGAACGGGGTCGACTGCTTCTGGTCAAAAAAATAGAGACGGACCTAGCCGCCGAGCGCCCGTACCTCTTCATAGCGGAAACAATCGACGACATGGTCGTTCACCAGGCCCGCGGCCTGCATGTAGGCATAGACGATGGTCGGC
>JANQIJ010000191.1 GCA_028282185.1 Rhodospirillales bacterium | reverse complement strand
CTGTCACGGCATTTTCACGGCAGGGGGGCATTGTCCCCTGGCGTGGCCGGCGGGCGGAGCGCCCCGCGATCCACCGCCGCCACGAAACGAAACCGCCGATGGCACATAACGACGAACCAAGGCGCGGACCCATGAACGAGATTGCTCCGGTTTCTCCCTATTTGACGCGGTGTGGCCTGGAACCCCGGCTTGAAGAGGTGATGGCCGACCCCTTGGTGCGCCTTGTCATGGCCCGGGACGGCATCACCCCGGACGACCTGCGCGATGTGATGAACGAGGCCCGTTCGCGCCTGTTGATGCGCAGTCTGATCCAGGCCGACGACCGGCCCTGAAGCGGCCGGCCGGTCGTCACAGGCCCTCGACCATCAATTGAGAGAGACGCCGGGCGAAGGCCTGGGCATTCAGCACCGGTTCGCCTTCCAGGATGCGCGCCTGGTCCAGCAGCATGAAGGCGGCGTCGGTCAGCAACGGGTCGCTGATGTCCTCGCCGGGTTTGGCCTTCTCCTGTGCCAGTACCGCCAGCTTGCCGATCAGGGCGTGGCCAGCGTTGATTTCCAGAATACGAGGGCTTAGGTCCTGGCCATCCAATTGCTTGTGCTGCTTCAACAGGCGTTCCAGATTCATGTCCAGATCGCCCTCGTCGGCGACCAAGCATACCGCGCTGTCGGTCAGGCGTTCGGACCGGCGCACGTCCTTGACCTTGTCGCCGAGCGCCAGTTTCAGCGCCGCGACCAAAAGGTCCGTGCGGTCATCGTCGGGCGCTTCCGTTTTTTCCTTGGTTTCGTCGGCGTCCGCCTTTTCGTCGGCCGCGGCGCCGTCGATCTTCGCCAGGTCGGCGCCGCCCCGGGTCGCCGACTTGAAGGCCTTCTCCTCATAGACGCCGACCTGGGGCAGCCAGAATTCGTCCACCGGATCGGTCATCAGCAGGACCTCGACCTCCTTGGCTCGGAAGCCTTCCAGCTGCGGGCTGGCCAAGGCCGCTTCGGCGGTGTCACCGGTGATGTAATAGATCGTGTCTTGGCCGGGCTTCATGGCGTTGACGTAGTCCTTTACGCTGATCCAGCCGGACCGGGCCGAGCTCTTGAACCGGGCGAGCTCCAGAATCCGATCCCGGTTGGCGTGGTCCTCGTAGATGCCTTCCTTCAGCACCGGCCCGAAGGTCTCCCAGAACCGGGCGTAGTCGTCCGGCTTCTTTTCCGCCGACTTTTTCAGTTCGCCGAAAACCCGCTTGGTCAGGCCGGAGGAGATCTTCGCCACCACCGGGTTGTGCTGCATCATTTCGCGCGAGATGTTGAGCGGCAGGTCTTCCGAATCGACCACGCCCTTGACGAACCGCAAATAACTGGGCAGCAGACCTTCGCAGTTGTCCGTGATGTACACCTTCTTGACGTAGAGCTTGACCGACGCCGCCCGGTCCGGATGGAACAGGTCGTAGGGCCGCATCGACGGAATGAACAACAGGTTGGTGTAGCTCAAGACGCCTTCGACCTGGTTGTGGATCGTCATCCAGGGGTCGTCGAAGGCATGGGCCGCGTGGTGGTAGAATTCCTTGTACTGGTCTTCGGTGATGTCCTTCTTGGCCCGGGTCCAAAGGGCCGAGGCCGTGTTCAGGACCCGCTCGTCGTCCTCTTTCTTGACCGGGGCCAGGGCGACCGGAATGCCGATATGGTCCGAATAGGTGCGGACGATGTGTTCGATCCGCTCGGTTTCCAGATATTCCTTGGCGTCTTTCTTCAGATGGGTGATGACGTCGGTGCCGCGGGCCGCCCGTTCGGCCGGTTCGATGGCAAATTCCCCGCGTCCGTCGGACGTCCATTTCCAGGCCTGGTTGGTGCCGGCCTTGCGGGTCACGACCTCGACCCGGTCGGCGACCATGAAGGCGGAATAGAAACCGACCCCGAACTGGCCGATCAGGGACACGGCAACATCTTCCTTGTCCTTGTCCTTGTCCTTGTCCTTGGCCGCGTCGCCCGACAGCCCTTCGACGAAGGCCTGGGTGCCGGATCGGGCGATGGTCCCCAGGATGCCCGTCAGGTCGTCCTTGTCCATGCCGACGCCGTTGTCCGACACCGTGATGGTCTTGGCTTTCTTGTCGAGCCGGAGCGTGACCTTCAATTCTGGATCATCCTCGACCAGCGCCGGTTCCGTGAGCGCCCGGTAGCGCAGTTTGTCGCAGGCGTCGGACGCGTTGGAAATCAGCTCGCGCAGAAATATTTCCTTCTGGCTGTAAAGCGAATGGGCAACGATATCGAGAAGCTTGCCCACCTCGGCCTGAAAGGCATGGGTCTCAACGGTCATGGTTCGGGTTCCCCTTGTTGCGGCTTTTTTGGCGGTTGCCCTAGGTGGCGGAGATATGTGACGGTCGGCATTTCTTTGCAAGCCCCCGGCCGATCCTTCGGGAAGGCGCCGGGGCCGGACGGCGGATCATGGCCGAAAAAGACCCCCTGGAAGGTGCCGCCTTCGCCGAAAAGCGCCGGCGCCTGATGCGCGAACTGGAACAGGACGCCCGCGACACGGCGTTCTGGACCGGGCGCAAACGCTTTTCCGACGGGACCATGGCGGCCATGGCCGCCGTGCCGCGCCACGAATTCGTTCGCGAGCGGGACGAGGTCGTCGCCTATGTCAACCGGCCCCAGTCCATCGGCCATGGCCAGACCATCTCCCAGCCCTACATCGTGGCCCTGATGACCGACATGCTGGACCTGGACGGCACGGAAAAGGTCCTGGAGATCGGCACCGGCTCCGGCTATCAGGCGGCGGTCCTGTCCCTGGTTTCCGCCCGCGTCCATACCATCGAGATCGTCGAACCCCTGGGCCTCGCGGCGCAAAAGAAGCTCAAACAACTCGGATATGACAACGTCCATGTGCGGATCGGCGACGGCTACAAGGGCTGGCCCGAGGAAGCGCCCTTCGACGCCATCATGGTGACCGCGGCGCCCGAGGAAATTCCCCAGGAACTCGTGCGCCAGCTCAGACCCGGCGGGCGCATGATCGTCCCCATCGGCCGGGCCCACGACCGCCAGACCCTGACCTTGGTTGTCAAATTTCTTGACGGCAAGGTGACGGTCGAGAGCGTCCTCCCGGTTGCGTTCGTCCCCATGGTCAAGGACAAGGAGAAGAAGGAGTGATCGATCTCACCGGCAAAGTGATTCTCGTCACCGGCGCGTCCAGGGGGATCGGCCGGGAAACCGCCCGGGTGCTGGCCGGTGCGGGCGCCCGTGTGATCCTCCATTCGGCGGCAAACCGCCAACTGGCCCAGGCCCTGGCGGACGAGATCGGCCCGGACGCCTGCCATCTGGTTTCCGCCGACCTGTCGGTGCCCGGTGCCGGGCGCGGGCTTTGGCGCGATGCGCTCGCCTGGCGGGGTCGGATTGACGTTCTGGTCAACAATGCCGGTATCTACGAGCCGGTGGCATTGGACGGGCCGGACGCTGATTGGGACGCGGGCTGGGCCCGGACGGTGCAGATCAACTTGGTCGCCGCCGCCGACCTCTGCCGCGCGGCGGTGCGGCATTTTCAGGGGCGGGGGGAGGGCGGTGTGATCATCAACATCGCGTCGCGGGCGGCCCATCGGGGCGAGGCCCCGGACTACCCCCATTACGCGGCGGCCAAGGCCGGCATGATCGGTCTCACCAAGACCCTGGCCCGGGCCTATGGCAAGGACGGCGTCCTCGCCTTTGCCGTGGCCCCCGGCTTCGTCGAGACGGACATGGCGCGGGATGCCCTGACGGTCGAGGATCGGGCGGCCTTGATCGCAACCATTCCATTGGGGGACCTGGCGCAGCCCTCGGACGTGGCCAATACGGTGGCTTTCCTGGCTTCCGGCTTGGCGTCCCACGCCACCGGCGCGACCATCGATATCAACGGCGCGTCCCACGTTCGATAAGGAGAACGTATGGACCGGTGCTCCGGCCGCGCCTCTTGGACGTTATGTCGTCCGGTCCGTGGCCGCGTCGACCCAGAGGTCGATGCTTCGGCGGACGTTTCCCGCGGCGGGGTCCGTCAATTCGCCGATGATTTTCAAACTGTCCGGGGCGACCGTGGCGATCTTCGCGGTGCGAACGACGCTCGGATGCTTCAAACCCGCCATGGCCAGGTCGGAAATTGCAACGTCACCCGGGATCGGATCATTGTCGGCCGATGTGATCATGAGCACCCAAACCAAATCATGTCCGCCGCCGGGCCGACCGACGATCAGGCAGGGGCGGCGTTGAACAACGGGCCGCTCGACATAGGGAAAAGGCGCCGCCGCGATCTCAAAGGTCGCCATAGGCTTTCCGGTCGGCGTCGGATTGCCATTCTTCCGTGAAATGGAGGAATGGATCTTCCGATCCGCCCGCTTTTTCGACAACCACCCTGCCGCCCGTCATGCGAAACACGATCTCATCCCCGGCCCGCAAGCCGAGCGTGGTCCGCACCGCGGACGGAACCACCAACTGGTTCTTGGCGGACATCTTCGCTTTGAACGCAGGATCGGCTGACACGACAGGACCCTCTGGTCTAGATCACGCCCGAACGGTAAGGCATTTGCTTTACATTCTCAAGAGAGACACAGGGTCAAGAGAACCTCGGGCGGGTATGGGGTTGGTTCTTGCGCCGACGCTCCGCTAGGGCGACATTAGGGTCATGGAACTCTCCACACGGGACCGCCGCATCGTCGCCGTCTTGGGCCCCACCAACACCGGCAAGACCCATTACGCCATGGAGCGGATGCTGGCCCAGACGTCCGGCATCATCGGCTTTCCCCTGCGCCTGCTGGCTCGGGAAAACTATGACCGGGCGGTCAAGGCCAAGGGGGCGCACCAGGTCGCCCTGATCACCGGTGAGGAGAAAATCATCCCCCAGGGCGCCCGGTACTTCTTGTGCACCGTCGAGGCCATGCCCCTGGACCGGCCGGTGGATTTCCTGGCCATCGACGAGATCCAGATGTGCGCCGACCCGGACCGCGGCCACGTGT
>JANQIJ010000407.1 GCA_028282185.1 Rhodospirillales bacterium | reverse complement strand
CCTCCGAACCGCCCCCAGACGATGATGCGCCGGGCGACAATTCGTCGGCCGATGCGACCGATAGCGGCGCGGACGACGCAGAGGGCGCCAGCGCCGGGGCGGATGGGTCGGACATCGACTTCGAAGGTCATATCGGGCGCTGGGCCGACCATTACTTCCTGCGCTCCAAGGAAATCGTCCGCCGGTTCGGCGACAAACGCGCGACCTATGCCGTGTTCATGCGTCGGCCCGTTGTCTTCGCGCCGCGTCTGGCCATCGACTGGCTGACCGAAGCCGCCCGAGCCCGCGCCGCCGCGTTCGACATTGAGGCCAATTTCGACGAGGGCGAATGGGTCGGCGCCGGCGAACCGCTGCTCTACGTCACCGGCCCGCTCGAGCATCTGATCGATCTGGAAACCTTGCTGCTGCAGAAATTGGGCGCCTGCTGCGTCGCCGCGAACAATGCCTATGTGATGTGCGCCACCCTGCCGCAGACCGCGTTCCTGGCCATGGACGCCCGGCATTGCGCGGGCACGGAAATGGCCGAACAGATGGCCTATGCCGCCGCCGTCGGGTCGAAGGCCGCGAAGCGTCACGCCGGGGCCAAGGGTTTCATCGGCAATGCATCCAACGCAACGGCGCATTATTTCGGCAACGGGGGCGGCCTCGGCACGATGCCGCATGCCTTGATCGGTTATGCCGGATCGACCCTGCGCGCCGCCGAGATGTTCGCCGAAACCTTCCCCGGCGAGGCGATGACGGTATTGGTCGATTTCTTCGGCCACGAGGTCACGGACGCGTTGGCAGTCTGTGACCGGTTCCCGGAAATGGCGACCGACGGGCGCCTGGCGTTCCGCCTGGACACCCATGGCGGCCGTTACATGGAAGGCCTCGACCCGCAGGAAAGCTATGCCGTGCTCGAGCGCCACGTGCCGCTTGCCGTGCGCCGCTACCGAAACGAAACGGAACTGCGCTACCTGACGGGAACCGGCGTTTCCGCCGCCGCGATCTTCTTGTTCCGGGAAAAACTGGACAGCGCCGGGTTCGGCAACGCCAAGATCGTCTGTTCCTCCGGCTTCGACGTCGAGAAATGCAAGGTCATGGCCGATGTCGGAGCCCCCATCGACGTGGTCGGCACGGGGTCGTTCCTGCCGGCGGCCTGGAACGAAACCTACGCCACGGCGGACATCATCGCCTATGACGGGGCGCCGCTTGTCAAGCTGGGTCGCGAGTTCTTGTTGCGCCGACCGGCCGCCGGTGACGAAAAGGCCGACTGAGCAACTCTTGGACTCCCCTGATCCGTCATTTGCAGTAAAGTACGGCGGTGATGGGAAGGCCCAATCGGCCGACTTCCACCAAACGAAACGCAATCGAGGGGTTGATCCGGAGACGCGGCGGCGCAATGCGCGGGGCCGTCTGGGGAAGGCGTCTGGGGAAGGTTATGAACGGTCGACCATGATGTCCGGGGAAATCGACGTCGAATACCTGTTCCAACTGGCGCGCGACAAGTCGTCAGAAGGGCGCGCCACCTTGGCGCAGGTCGTCGATGACCTGTTCGAGGAGCGCGGCGAAGCGATCAGCGATCGCGAACGCTACTTGATGCTTAACATCATGCACGACCTGATCCACGACGTGGAAGTTTCCGTGCGCAAGAACTTCGCCACGCGCTTGGCGACGATGAGCGACGCGCCGCGCAGTTTGATCGAAGAAATGGCCAACGACGAGATCGACGTCGCCTATCCGATCCTGAGCAAGAGCACGGTGCTGCGGGATGCCGCGCTGATCGACGTGATCCGGCTCAGGACCCATGAACACCAATTGGCCGTGACCCTGAGGACCGATATTTCCGAAGAGGTTTCCGCCGCCTTGGTCGAACATGGCAATCAACAGGTCATCACCAAGCTCCTGGAAAACCCGCAGGCCAACATCTCCCGGGCGACCATGGAGTTCCTGGTCGACCAGAGCCGCCGCGTCGATACCTTCCAGGACCCGTTGTTGAAACGCGAAGAATTGCGCGAGGATCTGGCCAAGAAAATGTTCATGTGGGTGTCGGCGGCGTTGCGCCGGCATATCGTCGATCGCTATGAACTGCCGCCGGAGATGGTCGAGGAACTGCTTGAACAGGCGGCCCAGGAAGAAATCGACCAGACCGTTTCGCTTCGCTCCGATTCCGGCAACAAGCTCAAGGCTGCGTTGCAGGAAGAAGGCCTGATCACCCCCGACATGGCCGTCGCCGCACTGCTCGACGGCGAAGCGGCGTTGTTCATCAACCTGTTTTCGACCCTGACGAACCTGAACGAGATCCTGACCTCGCGGATCGTTTTTGAGGAAGGCGGCGAGGCGCTGGCCATTGCCTGCAAGGCCGTTGATATCCCGGAAATGCAGTTCGGCGTGATTTACGCCCGGACGCGCAAGGCAAGACCGAAATCGATCCAGGTGAAACAAGCGGAAAAGCGCCGCCACGAGGTCCTGGAATTGTATCACCGAATGAAAGTCGAAGACGCGCAGAAGGTTCTGAAACGCTGGCAGCGCGGCTCGGATTTCCTTTCGGCGCTGCGGGATCTGAATTTATGACGGTAACGAAACAAAATATCCGGCGACGGCCGCGGAACTGGCCGTCGATCCGCGGCGACGCGACCAAGCGCGCGTCCTATGCACTGACCCGTCTGGAAGACATCACGCGGCTGGTCGCGGAATGGACTTGGGAGGTCGATGCGGACGGCGCGATTACCTATGTTTCCGAGCGCGTGACCGAGGATCTGGGCCTGGTGCCCGGCGCCTTGGTCGGCCGCCGCTTCGCCGATATCGGAAAGTTCGTCCAGGACGCCCCCTGCCGGGGCGAACGCGCCGCCAAACCCGCCGGCGGCCCACCCGACTGGCGAACGCCGTTCCGCGACCTCCCGTTCGAGACCGCCAACGCGGACGGCAAGACCCACCGCCTGCTGGTTTCGGGCGTGCCGATCTTCGAGCCTGAAACCTGGGCCTTCGAGGGCGCCTGCGGCACGGCGCGGGACACCACGGAACTGCGCGCCTCGCACGAGATCAAGGCTTACCTGGAAGAGGCCAACCGCCTGCTGCGCGAAGCCAGTGACGCCAAGTCCGCCTTCCTCGCCAATATGTCCCATGAACTGCGCACGCCGTTGAACGCAATTCTCGGCTTTTCCCACATCCTGGGCGCCGAGACCTTCGGACCGCTGGGCGATCCCCGCTATCTGGAATACGCCCGCGACATCCAGATTCCCAGCGAACACCTGGTCGGCCTGGTCAACGATGTCCTGGACCTGTCCGCCATCGAAGCGGGTCAGTTGGACCTGTTCGAAACCGAGGTCGATCTGGCAACCGCGATCGATACGGCGATTGACATGGTCCGCCAGGCGGCGGCGGAAAAGTCCCTGAACGTGAAGACCGAGGTCGCGCCCGACCTTTCGCCTGTGACCGCCGACGAGCGCAGCATGCGTCAGGTCTTGTTGAACCTGGTCTGGAACGCCATCAAGTTCACACCGGCCGGCGGGCGGGTGACGGTGGCCGCAAAAATCGGCACCGACGGCGACCTCGTGTTGCGCGTCGCCGACACCGGGATCGGCATCCCTGCCCGCGACTTGGACCTGGTCCTCAAACCCTTCGGCCGCCGCGCCCCGACGATGACCAGCGGCGGCGACCATGGCATCGGCCTGGGCCTGGCGATCACCAAGTCTTTGGTTGAGAAACACGGCGGCACCATCCGGATCGACAGCGTCGAGGGCCAGGGAACAGATGTCGAGGTCAGCCTGCCGAAAGACCGGGTCTGCCGGACCCGGGCGTGACCTTTTCGATGGCCAACGCCCGGGCCGCCCGCTGCCCGAACGCGGCCCCCCGGGTCCGTTGACAGGCCCAGCCGCCCTCCCTACCCTGCCGCCGGCCGACCGATCGAGCCCGACCCGCGCCATAGCCATTTCCCGACGCCAACCATCCGCCGCCATGACCCCAGACCTGACCCTTGCCGTCGCCCAGATCAACCCGACCGTGGGCGACGTCGCCGGCAATCTCGACCTGATCCGCGATGCCCGGCGCCGCGCGGCGGACCTGGGCGCCGACCTGATGGTCACCGGCGAACTGGCGCTGTCGGGCTATCCGCCGGAGGATCTGGTCCTCAAGAAATCGTTCCAGGACCGGATCGAACAGGCGGTGGCGGCCATGGCGCGAGACACCGCGGACGGCGGTCCGGCCGTGTTGACCGGCGCGCCCTGGCGGGTCGATGGACAATTGTACAACGCGGCGTTGTTGCTCGACGGCGGCAAGGTCGCGGCCGAACGGTTGAAGCACGAACTGCCCAATTACGGCGTGTTCGATGAAAAGCGCCTGTTTCGGCAGGGCCCCCTGCCCGGTCCAGTGGCTTTTCGCGGGGTACGGCTGGGCGTCATGGTCTGCGAGGACATGTGGTTCGAAGACGTCAGCGAGTGCCTTGAGGAATCGGGGGCCGAGCTCCTGGTCGTGCTCAACGGCTCGCCCTTCGACGTCGACAAGGGCGACCAGCGCCTGGCTTATGCCGTCGCCCGGGTCAAGGAATCGGGCCTGCCCCTGGTTTATGCCAACCTGGTCGGCGGCCAGGACGAACTGGTGTTCGACGGCGCTTCCTTCGTGCTCGATCGGGACTGTGAACTCTGCGCCAAGCTGCCCGCCTGGGCGCAGGCCGTCGCCGCGACCCAATGGACGCGGGACGCGGCAGGCATGCGGCCGGCGGCCGGCCCGGTCGAACCGGCGCCCGGCGACCTGGAAGCGATCTACCGGGCGATGGTTCTGGGCCTTAAGGATTACGTCGACAAGAACGGATTCCCCGGCGTCGTCCTGGGCCTGTCCGGCGGGGTCGACAGCGCGCTTTCGGCCGCGGTCGCGGTCGATGCCCTGGGGGCCGAGCGGGTGCTGACGGTGATGATGCCCTCACCCTATACGTCGGAAGACAGCCTGGAAGACGCGGCCGAGGCCGCGCGTTTGCTGGGCACGCGCCTGGAAACCGTGGCCATCGAACCGGCCATGTCCGCCTTCGACGCGATGCTGGCACCGTTGTTCGACGGCCGCGAGCAGGACATCACGGAAGAGAACATCCAGGCCCGGACCCGCGGCTTGATCCTCATGGCGCTCAGCAACAAATTCGGGCACATGCTGCTGACCACCGGCAACAAGTCGGAAATGTCCGTCGGCTACGCGACCCTTTACGGCGACATGTGCGGCGGCTATTCGGTCCTTAAAGACGTCTACAAGACCACCGTGTTCGAGCTCTGCCATTGGCGCAATCAGACCGCCGCCGAGGGGTTTCTCGGCCCCGCCGGGCGGGCCGTGCCGGAACGCACCATTACCAAGCCGCCGACGGCCGAATTGCGGCCCGACCAAAAGGACCAGGATTCCCTGCCGCCCTATGACGTGCTGGACGGCATCCTGCGCTGCCTGGTGGAACGGGAACTGGGCTTCGACGCCACGGTGGCAGAAGGATACGATATCGAAACGGTCTTGAGCGTCTGGAAGCTTTTGGACCGGGCGGAATACAAGCGCCGCCAGGCGCCGCCGGGGGTCAAGATCACCGGCCGGGCCTTCGGCCGCGACCGCCGCTATCCGATCACCAACGGCTATACCAAACAGGCCCACGAAGGCGACCAGCCATGACCGCGCAACTTCGCATCCATAACACGCTGAGCCGCGAGAAAGAGGTCTTCGAGCCGCTCCGCCCCGGCAAGGTCGGCCTCTATGTCTGCGGCCCCACGGTCTATGACTTTGCCCATATCGGCAACGCCCGACCGGTGGTCGTGTTCGACGTGCTGGTCCGGCTGTTGCGCCGGCTCTATGCCGACGTGACATATGTCCGGAACATCACCGACGTGGACGACAAGATCAACGCCCGGGCGCAAGAGACGGGCCGGCCGATCGACGAGATCACGGCCGAGACGGCGGCCCAGTTCCATGCCGACATGGCGGCGCTGAACGCCCTGTCGCCGGATGTCGAGCCGCGGGCGACGCAACACATCCCGCAGATGATCGCGATGATCGAAAGGTTGGTCGAGAAGGACCATGCCTATCCCGATCAGGATGGCCATGTCCTATTCCGAACGTCCTCCATGCCCGATTACGGACGTCTGTCCCGCCACAGCCGCGACGAGCTGATCGCCGGGGCCCGGGTGGAGGTCGCGAGCTACAAGGAAGACCCGGCGGACTTCGTCCTGTGGAAACCGTCGCCAGAAGAAGACGGCCTGCCCGGCTGGCCCAGCCCCTGGGGACGCGGACGGCCCGGCTGGCACATCGAATGCTCGGCCATGTCGGCGGAGCACCTCTGCCGGGGGGACGGACCCAAGACCTTCGACATCCACGGCGGCGGCCAGGACTTGATCTTCCCGCACCATGAGAACGAGATCGCGCAAAGCCGCTGCGCCCATGGCACGGAGATCATGGCCAAGTACTGGATGCACAACGGCTACCTGATGGCCGAGGGCGAGAAGATGTCAAAGTCGCTGGGCAACTTCTACACGGTTCACGAACTCTTGCAGGAATTCCCCGGCGAGGCGATCCGCCTGGCGCTTCTGAAAACCCATTACCGCCAGCCCCTCGACTTCACCAAGGACGGCATCCGCGAAGCCAAGCGGGAGCTTGACGGGTTTTACGGGGCGTTGCGCAGGACCGCTGACTTGCCATCGGCGGAGACCGAGATTTCGCCCAACGCCTTCGAGGCACTTTGTGATGATCTGAATACACCACTTGCCATTAAAGCGCTTCACGACCGCACCCATATCCTCAACACCATGCTCGACCGAGGGAAGAGCGGACCCGGCGGAGACACGGAGGTTGCCGAGACTAAGGGAGGCCTGTTGGCAATCGGCGAAGTTCTCGGCCTGCTGCAACAGGACCCGGAAGCCTGGTTCAAATGGCAGCCGCCGGCGGCCGGCGCGGCGGGCGGTCTCGACGACGACACCATCGACGCCCTGATCGCCGAGCGCCTGGCGGCGCGCAAGGCCAAGGACTTCGCCCGCGCCGACGCGATCCGCGACGACCTGGCGGCCCAGGGCATCGTTCTGCAAGACGGCGCCGGCGGCACCACCTGGCGCCGCGGTTAACGCAAATCCCGAGCACATGGCAGACGGAATGCAACGACGTATTTCCGTGAAATCAAGAAACTGAGCGGCCCGAGGGCTTCGTTTAACCGCGACCCGGCGGCCCGTCACGCGCCGAAAGCCCGGAACCGGCGGCGGATTTCGTCTTCCGGGGCATCAACGGGTGGTTCGCGCAGCGCCGTCGCCTGGGCCTTGGTCCGCTTGACCCCGGACCAGGTCTCGTCCGAGGTCGGCAACGGCCCGTCGTCACAAGCAAGATGGCGGGCATGGCGTTCGAACAGGCGCAGCGCCCCCTTGAAGGCGAGCACTTCCAAGGCGTCATAGCGCAGTTTGGGATCGTCGGGCACATCGACCCAGTCGACCTCGACGATGGCGCCCTCGTCGACCCGCGCTTCCATGACATGGAGGGTGGCGCCGAACCGACGGGCGCCATCGTAGACCGCGAAGCTGGCGGCGCAGCTGCCGGGGTAGGTCGGCGGGCCTGGGTGAAAGTTGTAGGCTGGTCCGGAGAGCGCGTCCAACACGTCCTCGGGCACGACGACGCCGGTGCAGAACGCGACGAGGCGCCGGCCGGCCGGGCGTGCGCCCGGGGCGAACGCGCGCCGCAGATCTTCGGCGGTTTGCGCGTGGATCAGACGGAGCGACGGATTATGGTGGT
>JANQIJ010000162.1 GCA_028282185.1 Rhodospirillales bacterium | reverse complement strand
CACGAAACCGCCCAGCATGCCCGCAAGCGATAGAAAAACCATCGTCGCCCTGCCGCCTCGCCTCGTCGGCAAACAGATATAAATCGCGGCGCATCGCGGGATACCTCCCGGCGCCCGGCAGCGCCACGCCACGACCGGCCATCATCACCCCTTGCCCGCGCCGCGCATGCCCTGGCAAACGAAATGATTTCATCCCGAACCAAAATTTTCGCGTTTGCGGCCCGCCGCGCCGACTGTCATCTAGCGGCGCACCGGCGGGCATCGCCCGGCCGGCATCCGACCCCCGCGCATCCGATGACCGATCGCATGCGGACCCATGACGAGATATTTCCGATGACCCAAATTCTCCACCTCACAGCAAGCGCCCGCCACGGCCGCTCGTTGTCGCGCATGCTGGGCGCACGCTTTATCGACGGCTGGCGCCGCCTTCGTCCCGACGATGTCATCGTCCCAAGAGACGTCGGCGCCGTCCCACCGCCAGCGATCTCCGAGAACTGGATCGCCGGGGCCTTTACCCCCGAAGTCGAGCGGACGCCCGAGCAACAAGACGCACTCGCCATCTCGGACGAACTCATCGGCGAAGTCGTTGACTGCGACCTCATCGTCCTCGCGACGCCGATGTACAACTACGGCATGCCGGCCGCCTTGAAGGCCTGGGTCGACCAAGTGGTCCGAGTCAACAAGACGTTCACTTTCGATCTCACCCGTGGCGACGACCCATTGGCGCCGACCTTGGCCGGCAAGACCATGGTCCTGCTGACGAGTTCGGGAGAGTTCGGCTTTGCGCCGGGAGAACTGCGCAGCCACATGAACCACCTGATCCCCCACCTGGAGACCGTGTCCAAGTATCTCGGCGTCACAGAAATCCACACGGCCTCCATCGAATATCAGGAATTTGGCGATGCCCGCCACGAAAGCTCCGTCGCCCTGGCGCAGGATCGCGTTGATGGGCTTGTCGGCGAACTGACGAAAAGCCTGCCATCCGTCGCCGCGTGAAGAGGATCGCGCTTGGGCCCGCGCGCGGAAACCGAAACGCCGGCGTCGCGCATTCAAATAATTCGCCCAGGAAGCGAGAACATCTCGTTTGCTGCGACGCTCCGCCCCACGCATGCTGCCGACCAATCGAACAGCGCGCCGCAGACCCCGGCGGGCAAGCGTCCGCCACCTGCTCGGCGCATCCGGTCCAAGTTTAGGAGAAAGCAATGCTCGACCGTCGCCCGCGGTTGCTCTCGAACGAGAAGCAGACGGCAAGATCTCGCGGCGACGCCGCCGCGAAAGGCGTGTCCTCGTCCGCAATGTTTGGAGTGCTCACCAAACCGTTCAAGGTTCTGAGCCGTGCGCTCGGCGCTGCCCTCTCGGAATTCAAGCGACGTCGACGAGAGCGCGCCACCTATCTTGCCTTAAGCGAACTCAGCGATGGCATGCTGAGGGACGTAGGGGTGGATCGCAGCGAAATTCTCTCCCTGGCAGCGACGCTCTCGCGCCAGCCGGCGGGCACCGTCCGCAGTGTTCAGGAGATCCGACTGGAGGAAGCCCGCCACCTTGCCACGACCGCGCACCTGAAGGTCGGGCATGCGGTGCCACTCGAATCACGGGAATCCTCCAGCTCTCCGAACAATACCCACGCGCCGCGGACGGGCGGACCTCAAGAAGGGTGAGAGCCTGTCTTCCTGGTCCGCACGCCGACCCATGCGAATTGCCTGCCCCCTTCCGACCTATATGCGGCGGCCCTGCCCGGCGCCAGGCTCTATTCCCTCGATTTGGACCGCTGGTGCGATCCCATCGTCATCGACGACCTGCAGGCTGGCACCGGCATCCCGGCCGAGGCGACCGCGGGCCTGGGCCTCGGGGCCTACCAGGGCCGCGTCCAGCGGCGGCACGCCAAGTTCCTTCGGACAGCGGCCTTGCCCGACATGTCTCGCTGCCCGGACGCCCTATTACAGCGGTACTTTACAGGCGGTACTGGCGGCTTTCCTGCGGAACGGCCTGCCTGAGACATGGCACGTCCCAAAACCCGAACCTTCATCCGGCCCGCGCCACCGCGCTTCGATGGCGCGCAGAAGTGTTGTCGGACCTCGCCGCGGCCTCTCTGATGGCGGCTGTGGAGCGGGTTACGGCGGACGGTCCGGTGTTGTCGCGCGACCCGGGCGGCACGGCGACGACCGGACAGGTCGCCGAGGCCGTGGTCCCCCAGTTCGAGGGACGCGACGATTGATCGGGCGTCTACCTCATCGCCTGGCGAAAATCGGCTTGGCATCCACCCGGCGCATGACCCGGATCAAGGATCGATCCGTCCTATTGGTTGAATATGGTGGACAGATTGGGTCGCGGACCGCCCGTCACGTCGACGGACGGCCATCGTGGCAATCTGTTCCGGTTCAAAGCCTGGCGGCGATCGCCGGCGGCCGGCGAACAGGCGCCTCGAAAGTTATGGGCGGCCCCGAGGAACGTCATGACGTCTGGTGACAACGACCAAAACGCCCTAGATTGGCACGCCCTGGACGCGGCCGAAGCCCTGCGCCATCTGTCGGCGGATTCGGACGGACTGTCGGCCGAAGACGCGGCCGAACGGATTTCCCGCTATGGTCGAAACTCCCTGCCGCCACCGCAAACAAAAGGTCCCATACGTCGATTCCTGGCGCAGTTCCACAATGTCCTCGTCTATGTCCTGATCGGCGCCGGCCTGGTCACCGCCGGGCTGGGACATTGGATCGATTCCGGTGTGATCTTCGGCGTCGTCCTGATCAACGCCGCCATCGGATTCATCCAGGAAGGAAAGGCGGAACGCGCCCTTGACGCGATCCGCAACATGCTGTCGCCGAACGCGACGGCCAGTCGCGGCGGCCGCAGGGTGGTTCTGCCGGCCAGCGACCTGGTGCCCGGCGACATCGTCCATGTCCAGTCCGGCGACAAGGTCCCCGCGGACCTCAGGCTGATCGGCGCCAAGAACCTGCAGGTTCAAGAGGCGGCCTTGACCGGCGAATCGGTGCCCGTGGAAAAAGACATCCAGGCCGTTGCCGCGGCCGCGCCCCTGGGCGACCGCATGTCGATGGCCTTTTCCGGCACCATCGTCACCTATGGTCAGGGCACCGGGGTCGTCGTCGGCACCGGCACGGCGACCGAAATCGGCCGGATCAGCATGCTGCTGAACCGCGTCGAACCCTTGATGACGCCATTGATTCGGCAGATGGCCACCTTCGGCAACTGGCTGACGGGCGCCATCATCCTGCTGTCGCTGGGAACGTTCGCCTTCGGCGTCCTGGTCCGGGGTTATTCGGTCAACGATATGTTCCTGGCGGCGGTCGGGCTGGCGGTTGCCGCCATCCCCGAAGGCCTGCCGGCGATCATGACGATCACGCTGGCGATCGGGGTGCAGGCGATGGCCCGGCGAAACGCCATCATCCGGCGCCTGCCGGCGGTCGAGACACTGGGGTCCGTGGCGTTCATTTGTTCCGACAAGACCGGCACCTTGACGAAGAACGAGATGACCGTGCAGACGGTTGCCACCGGCAGAAACCTCTATGACGTCACCGGAACCGGCTACGCTCCCGTGGGCAGCTTCCTGCTGGCCGGCCGAGAAGTCCCGATCGCCGACCATCCGGGTCTTTCGGCGGTCATTCGCGGCATGGGCCTGTGCAACGACGCCGGCCTGCGCGAAGTCGACGGACAGTGGTTGATGGACGGCGATCCGACCGAAGGCGCCCTCGTCGTCGCCGTCATGAAGGCGGGGGTCGACCCGACGGCCGATCGCGCGGCCTGGCCAAGGACGGATACCATTCCGTTCGAATCCGAACATCGTTTCATGGCGACCTTGCATCATGACCACGACGGACATGGGGTGACCTACGTCAAGGGCGCGCCGGAACGAATCCTTGAGATGTGCGTCCGGCAAATGGGCGACGGTGGCGACACCGCGGCCCTGGACGTGGACTACTGGCACGCCCGGATGAACGAAATTGCCGCCCGCGGCCAACGGGTTCTCGCCCTCGCGGCCATCGGCGTTTCCGCCGAACAACGGGACCTGCGGTTCGACCAGGTACAATCGGATTTGACCTTGATGGGCATGGTCGGTCTGCTCGACCCGCCCCGCGAAGAAGCCATCGACGCGGTCCGGCGCTGCCAGGCGGCGGGCATCGGGGTGAAGATGATCACCGGCGATCACATGGAGACCGCCAAGGCGATTGCCGGTCAATTGGGCCTTGCTCACGCGCAAGAAGTCTTGTCCGGCGCGTCCCTCGACGGCTTGAGCGATCGGGAACTGGCGGAACGCGTCGAGCGGGTCAGCGTCTTCGCCCGCACCAGCCCCGAACACAAGCTGCGTCTGGTCGAAGCCCTGCAGGCGAACGGCCTGGTCCTGGCGATGACCGGCGACGGCGTCAATGACGCGCCGGCGCTCAAACGCGCGGACGTCGGCATCGCCATGGGGTTGAATGGCACGGAAGCCGCCAAGGAAGCGTCTGAAATGGTCCTGGCCGACGACAATTTCGCGACCATTGCCCATGCGGTGGAGGAAGGCCGCACGGTCTACGACAACCTGAAGAAGGCGATCGCCTTCATTCTGCCGACCAACGGCGGCCAGGCCCTGACCATTATCGCCGCCATCGCGCTGGGCCGTGTCTTGCCGATCACCGCGGTGCAGATTCTCTGGGTCAACATGATCACCGCCGTGACCCTGGCCTTGGCCTTGGCGTTCGAACCGGCGGAGCGCAACGTCATGGCCCGGGCGCCGAGACCGGCGGACGCGCCGATCCTGTCGGGCTTCCTGATCTGGCGGATCGTTTTCGTATCCCTGATCCTGGTCGCCGGCACCTTCGGTTTATTCATTTGGCACCGGGAACAGGGCGCGGATATCGAGACCGCCCGCACGATCGCCGTCAACACCCTGGTGACCTGCGAAATCTTCTACCTGTTCAACACTCGCTATCTCGACCGCTCCGTGCTCAACCGGGAAGGATTCTTCGGCAGCCGGGCGGTGCTGATCGCCATCGCCCTGGTCGTTCTGGCGCAACTGGCGTTTACCTACGCCCCGCCGATGAACTACCTGTTCCACACGCGGCCGTTGCCGGCGGCCGTCTGGGCGGAAATCGTCCTGATCGGGACGATGGTGCTGTTCCTGGTGGAAGGCGAAAAGTGGATCGTCAGAGCGCTGGGCCGGGGTCAACGCAGGGACTGATCCCCGGACCGGCCCCCGCCCGACGGACACTAGCGGCGAAACCTAGGCGTCGACCTCGGCTTCCGGCACCGCGTGGGGATTGCCGCCCTTGTCTTCGCCGGCGCCCTCGGCGGGGACCGTGAAACGCACTGTCGTGCCTTCGCCCCGCACCGTTTCGACGGCGATTTCACCACCGTTCATTTCGATCAGTTCCTTGCACAACACCAACCCCAAGCCGGTGCCGCGCTCGCCGGCGGTGCCCGGGGTCGATGTCTGTTCGGCGATCGAAAACAGCTTGTCCAGCTTCTCCGCCGGCATGCCGACCCCGTTGTCCGTGACCGAAATCTCGACCATGCCGCCAAGCCGCCCGGCGTCGACGGTGATTCGTCCGCCCTCGGGCGTGAACTTGACCGCATTGCCGATCAGGTTGCGCAGAACCGCGTTCACCGCCTGGCGGTCGGCGACGATGCGAAAGCCCAAAGGCGCCGCGACCTCGATCTCGATGTCCTTGGCCTCGGCCTGAAGGTTGGCCTGATCCAGGGTTTCCTGCACCGCCTGGGCAACGTCGAAAGCTTGCGGCGTAAACGACACACCGCCCAACTGCAAGCGCGACCATTCCAAGAGGTCTTCCACCAGGTTGTAGGCCCGGGTCGCCGCCGCGTACATCAGTTCGCCACTTTCGACGATGCTGTCGGCATCGGGTTTGACGATGCCGCGGCGGAACAAATCCGCCGTCCCGACGACACCGGCGAAGGGCGAGCGCAAATCATGGGCGATGATCGAAAAGAACTTGTCCTTGTGCCCGTTCATCTGCGCCAGGGATTCCGAGGCCGCGGCAAGCTCGGCCTCGGCCCGCTTGCGGTCGGTGATGTCCGTCGCCGTGCCACGGTAGCCGGCGAAGTTGCCGCCGCCGTGGAACACGGGCTCGCCGCTGATCGACCAATAGGTTTCGCCGCCCGCGTCGTCCGCGTAAACCACTTCGAACTCGCGAAACGCCTCATGCCCGGCCAGCACCTGGCGGTGCCCCTCCCAGCCGTCTTCGGTGAGGGGACGAAAACCGGAAACCTCCCAAGGCGTTTTACCGATCAGGTCACCGCGGGTTGGCAGACTGTCGTCGGCCAATGTGCCGGGCGCGTCGGGGAAACGGAATTCCCGATCCGTCTCCCAGATTCGGTCGGAGGAAACGCGGGCGAACTGACGGAACCGTTCGCGGTTTTCCTCAAGCGCCAGACGCGTTTTATGGCGCTGCGTGGCGAAACGAATGGCCCGGGCCAGCTGTCCGGCGGTGAAATCCGCCTTGCAGAGAAAGTCTTGTGCATCGTGTTCGACCGCTTGCTCGGCCATGGTCTCGTCGTCTTCCGACGACAGGATGATGATCGGCACCGCGTTCTGCGTCACCTTGGCCAGCACGCCAAACCCCTGAAGGCCGCTGGAGTCGGGCAGGTTTGTATCCAGCAGGATAACGTCGAACTCCCAGCTGTTGCCGACCAGGATGCCGATCCCCCGGGCGACACAGTCCGCATGGTGAATCTCGGCCCGCCCTTGAAAGCTGAACGCCAGGGCCTGTTCGATCGCTGCCCGATCGGCAGCGTCGTTTTCAACCAGAAGCACGCGCACGATCGGATCTTTCGCAACGCTCATCCTTCTCGCTGGCCCCCTCCCACAGGTATAACCGGCCACAGCCGTCGACAAACGGCTTCCGATCGGGCTGTTTTTCCAGTGGAGCTGCATCGCTGTCAACGTCTTTCCTTTGGCGACGCGAGGCTCAGCCAAGCCAGGCGCCAATGCGGCAGGCCATTCACCGCCTGCCACCAAGGCGCCAAATTCTTCGAAAAGGATATCAGTGACCGCTTGCGAGGCCCGCGTTTCGCGACACTTCGCCGGAAGCCCGAGAACCAACCGCCATGTTTGTCGCCTGCGATATCGATCGCGTCTCAAGCTGGCCGGACTGTGTTTCCGCGGATGCCGTGGACACCGGCAAGGAGGAAGGGGGGGAGACCCGGCGGCTGGGGGTGGGGAA
>JANQIJ010000404.1 GCA_028282185.1 Rhodospirillales bacterium | reverse complement strand
GCGCAAGGCGCGGGATGAGTTTGCAGGTTCGACTTCGGTCATTTCCAGTATCTCCAGCGGCGCCGCATGCGGCGGTACAAAAAGGTCAGATATCGGTACTCAGCGGTCGGCGCAGGGCCGGACAACAAAATCAATCAAACCGTCGCTGCATATGGCAGCATGCAGCGAGATTGGTGCAGTTTATGTCCAGCCCACCGGCAGTTCAATACGAACGATGGTCTAGGGTCGGATCACATGCAACCCGCGGGCCAGAGCCGTCATTCGGCGAGCCAACGGGCAACGATGTCGAGCTGATCGTCCGCCATCAAGGCGGGGGCGTGGCCGACATCGGCAACGGTTTCCAGCGCCGCCCGCGGCCCGCGCCGGTTCATCTCTTCGGCGGTTTCCAGGGACAGCAAGTCCGAGTTTTCGCCACGTATGACGGTGACCGGACAAGTCACCGCGTCCCAAACGGACCAGAGAATGATGTCGTCATCGCATTCCAAGGCGAAAGGCTGGGCGATCGCCGGGTCGTATTTCAGCGCAAGGGGTTCAGCCTGCCCCGCCGGCTCGTTCGCCGTCCGGACACTGTGGCGGGTCAAGTGGCGCCATTGGGCATCGGTCAACGGCCCGAAAGACGCATGGACTTCGCGCAAATAGGCTTCCGCCGCCGCCGTGTCGGCAAAGCGGGGCGGACTGCCCAGGTAGCTGGCGATCCGTTGCAAGGCCGTCTTTGGGATGACAGGGCCGGCATCATTTATTAGCAACTTGCGGATCGGCGAATTCCGCCCGGCAGCCATGAACATGCCCAACAGCGCGCCCATCGACGTGCCGAGCCAGGCGACTTCGGTCACGTCCAAACGGGCGATCAGGGCATTCAAATCCGCCAAGTACTGCGGGTAGCCATAGAGCATTGGATCGGCCAGCCAGTCCGACTCGCCCCGCCCGACCACATCGGGACATATCACGCGGTGGGATTTCTCGAAGCGGATCGCCAAGGTGTCAAAATCGCGGCCGTTTCGGGTCAGCCCATGAACGCAAATCAGCACCGGCGCGTCACGCGGCCCCCATTCCGTGTAGCTGATCCGGTGAAAGCCGCCGTCGGCGCCAAGGCCATGATAGGAATGGCGTTGCAAATCCGGTCTCCTGCCGGCCCGGCCTTGAACCTAGACGATCCCCTTGGCCCGCAATCCCGTAATCTCGTCGTTGTCCATGTTCAACAGGTTGCGCAAAACTTCGTCCGTATGCTGGCCCAAGGTCGGCGGTGCATAGCGGTAATCGACGGGCGTGCCCGACATTTTCAAGGGACTGGCGACCATGCGGACGGGGCGCGAACCGGTTGCCGGATGGTCCATTTCCAGGTTCATGCCCCGGGCGTTGAACTGAGGGTCGGAGAACACCTGATCAAGCCGGTTGATCGGCCCGCAACTGACGTTGTTCTTTTCGAGTTCGTCCAGCCAGAAGGCCGACGGCTTGGCCGCGATGATCGGCCGCAGCAGGGCGATCAGGGCATCGCGGTTCTCGACCCGCTTGTCGTTGGTTGCGTATTCCGGGTCTGCCGCCAATTGTTCGCAGTCGGCAACCTTGCAGAACCGCTGAAACTGGCCGTCGTTGCCGACAGCCAGAATGATGTCGCCGTCAGCCGTCGGAAACGATTGATAGGGCACGATGTTGGGATGGGCATTGCCCAGCCGCGGCGGGTTCTTGTCGGTGGCGAGGAAATTCGCACCCTGGATCGACAGGATCGCCGCCGTGGTGTCGAGCATGCCGATGTCGATGTGCTGGCCTTCGCCGGTGACCTCGCGATGGCGCAGCGCGGCGTTGATCGCGACCGCCGCGTACATCCCGGCGATCAAGTCTGAGATCGGAATGCCGGCTTTCTGAGGGTCGCCGTCCGGATCACCGGTGGTGCTCATGAAACCGCCCATGCCCTGGATCAGCACGTCGTAACCGGGGCGCGCGGCATAGGGGCCCGTATGGCCGAACCCAGTGACCGAGCAATAGACCAAGCTGGGGAACCGGTCCTTGATCTGGTCGTAGCCAAGCCCGTATTTGGCTAGGCCGCCGGTCTTGAAATTCTCGGCCAGCACGTCCGATTTTTCGATCAGGCGCAGCGCGATTTCAACCCCTTCCGCCTGCGTCAGATCCAGGGTGATCGACCGCTTGTTGCGATTGGCGCAGGAAAAATAGGCACTTTCCCCCGTGGGATTGCCGTCGCCGTCCGGCAGGAACGGAGGCGCGAATTTTCGCGTGTCGTCGCCGGCGCCGGGACGTTCGATCTTGATCACGTCGGCGCCCAGGTCTCCCAGGATTTGCGTGCAGCTGGGGCCGGCGAGAATGCGCGTAAGGTCGAAAACCCGCAGGCCGTTCAGTGGTCCGGACATGTCTTCCCCATTCGATGATTTTTGAAAAGAGCGCCGCTTAAAGACCTCACTGCCCGGTTGATGTCAATGGTGCCGCGCGATTTCCGCCGGCGAGTCGTTTACTTTTGTTGCCCGATCGCGGCACCCTATGCACGGATGGGCTGGCCGGAAGCCGCGTTCCACGGAAAGTCTCGCCGAGGGATTGGGCATGCTTCGAAAAATCGCCACGGGTATCGCCCTGCTCTTCGCCCTGCTCGGCGCGGCGGGCTATCTTGTATTGGCCTCGACCTTGCCGAAGACCAGCGGCGAACTGACCCTCGCCGGGCTGAACAGCCCTGTCGAGATTGTCCGCGGGCCGCAAGGCGTGCCCCGCATCAGCGCGGAAACGATGGACGACGCCGCATTTGCCCTGGGCTTCGTACATGCCCAGGACCGGTTCTTCCAAATGGAGTTGATGCGCCGCCTGGGCGCGGGCCGCCTGTCGGAGTTGATCGGCGACCGCGGACTGGAAACCGATCGCTTCATGCGAACCCTGGGACTTTATCGGTTGGCCGAGGGACAGGTCACGGCGGCCAGTCCCGCCTTGCGCGCCCGGCTGCGGGCCTATGCCGCCGGGGTGAATGCCTGGTTGACCCAGAAACCATGGCCCAAGACACCGGAATTCATCGCCTTTATCGGGTTTTCGCCGGAACCTTGGCGGCCCGCCGACTCCCTGGTTTGGGGCAAGCTGATGGCCACGCGCCTGGCCAACAACTGGCGAACGGAACATTTGCGATTGGGCCTGTCGGCGCGGCTAACCCCCGAACAAATCGATTTCCTTTGGCCGGCTTATCCGGCGGAGGCGCCGACGCTACACCCGCGACCCGCCGCCGCCCTGCCCGCTCCACCCGGGGGCGGTCTTGGCGATGTTGCCCACGGCGCGCCCAGCACCGCTTCCAATGCCTGGGTGATAGCCGGTCGTGATGGGGCCCCCTTGATGGTCAACGATCCGCATTTGGGGTTTCGGGCCCCCGTGCTTTGGTATCTGGCACGGATCGAAACGCCCGACGAACGACTTGCCGGCGCGACGGTGCCGGGCGTTCCGTTCATGGTGATCGGCCATAACGGTCATGTCGCTTGGGGTTTCACGACGACCGGGGCGGACACCGAGGATCTGATTGTCGAAACGCTGACCGATGGCGGCACGGCTTACAAGACGCCGTCCGGGCCGCGTCCGTTCGAG
>JANQIJ010000401.1 GCA_028282185.1 Rhodospirillales bacterium | reverse complement strand
ATGGCCTATTTCGAGTGCCTGCACGAGGTCAAGCTGATCGTCGACCTGATCTATGAGGGCGGCATCGCCAATATGCGGTATTCCGTGTCCAATACGGCGGAATACGGCGACCTCACCCGCGGCCCCCGCGTCATCGACGACAGCGTGAAAGACCGGATGAAGGAAATCCTCGGCGAAATCCAATCCGGCCGGTTCACCAAGGAATGGATGCTGGAATGCAGCTCGGGCCAGTCGAGTTTCAAGGCCTTGCGCCGCCACGGCGCCGAGCATTCGGTGGAGGAAGTCGGGGTTCGCCTGCGCGGCATGATGCCCTGGATTTCGGAGAATGCACTGGTCGATAAGTCCAAGAATTAGGGCGAAACGGGGCGATTCTTCCGCTTCGAGTCGTCAATTCATGGGGCGAGCATCCTTAACGGATGTTCGCCCCTTTAGTTAAAAATTAACGATAATTCGTGTAAGAGAAACAAGCTGATTGGCGGCCTATAAGGCTTGGCGCGAAGTGGTTAGACACTTTTCATTACTTGCACTTCTGGCCTATAGTCGTTGATCGATTTTGGACTTGGCGCATGATATTTCGCGCGAGGCCATGTTAGAGGGGTGTGACGGTTTATTCGAGGTTGACCGATCCCGTACGGAACGGTCGGCTGCCGGTTGGGGCTGGCACGAATTTCTCCGAAATTTGATTCGAAATTTCCGCCTTCGTCGAGCATGGACAGCGCACATCGGTAGGGGCCGATGGGACGAGGCCGGGATGGTGTTGCGACTGTGGAACCGCCCGTTGAAATCGTAGCGTCGAGATCAGGATGGTGTGTTAGGTCGTGTCATCAATTGGTCGGGAGTAGCAGAGCGGTGATCAGCGTCGAAAAGAGCGTAACCGGAATGGGGCTGTAGGGATGTTCGGTCGTCTACTTGGAATGCTTTCCGCCGATATGGCGATCGACTTGGGCACGGCGAATACGCTGGTCTATGTCAAAGGACGTGGCATCGTCCTCAACGAACCGTCGGTCGTCGCCATTGCCGAGGTCAAAGGCAAGAAGCAGGTGCTGGCTGTCGGCGATGAAGCGAAGATGATGCTGGGCCGGACGCCCGGAAACATCCTGGCCATTCGGCCGTTGCGGGACGGCGTGATCGCCGACTTCGACGTCGCCGAAGAAATGATCAAGCACTTCATCCGCAAGGTTCACAACCGGCGCAGCTTTGCGTCGCCGCAGGTCATTGTCTGTGTCCCGTCCGGGTCCACGGCGGTCGAACGCCGGGCCATTCAGGAATCCGCTGAGGCGGCTGGCGCCCGTCGGGTCTTCCTGATCGAGGAACCGATGGCGGCGGCGATCGGTGCGGGACTGCCGGTGACGGAGCCGACCGGCTCGATGGTCGTTGATATCGGCGGCGGCACGACCGAGGTTGCCGTCCTCTCGCTCGGCGGCATCGTCTATTCGCGTTCCGTGCGGGTCGGCGGCGACAAGATGGACGAGGCGATCATCGCCTACATCCGGCGCAACCATAATCTGCTTGTCGGTGAAAGCAGTGCCGAGCGGATCAAGAAGGAGATTGGCTCCGCCTGCGCGCCCGATGACGGCGAGGGCCGCGTCATCGAGATAAAGGGCCGCGACCTGATGAACGGTGTGCCCAAGGAATTGGTCATCACCGAAAGACAGATTTCCGAAAGCCTGGCCGAACCGGTCGGCGCCATCGTCGAGGCGGTCAAGGTCGCCTTGGAACATACCGCGCCGGAGCTGGCCGCGGATATCGTCGACAAGGGCATTGTCCTTACCGGCGGCGGTGCGCTGCTCGGCAACCTAGATTACGTTCTGCGTCATTCGACCGGGTTGCCCGTGTCGATCGCGGACGACCCCCTTTCCTGCGTTGCGTTGGGTACGGGGCGTTGTCTGGAGGAAATGAAGACGCTTAAGAACGTGCTCATCAGCATGTATTAAGAGGGGCGGTCCCGCATCCTTAGCCTTTGCAGGACCGTCGGGTTGGAATCGGAGTGAGGCAACGCCCTGAACATATCCTGAGGATCACGGCGCCGCTCCGGGGTTTGGCGCATCGCTTCGCCTATGTCTTTCTGTTGGCGGCGGCCCTTGGGATCTTGTTGTTGGGGCGGGCCGACCCGCTTGTCTTCGAGCGTGCGCGCATGACGGTGACCGATTTCACGGCGCCGGTCTTGGACGCTTTGTCCCGCCCCGCTATCACCGTTTCCCATGTAATCGGCGAGATGCGCGAGTTGGCTGTCCTTCGCGACGAGAACAAGATTCTCCGCGCCCAGAACGAGCGTTTGCTGCAATGGCAGACGGCGGCCCGGACGTTGATGTCGGAGAACGAGCAATTGCGCGAGTTGTTGAGTTTCGTCCCCGATATGGAAGCGAACTCGGTCACCGCGCGGGTTATCGGCGATTCGGGCGGTGCCTTTGTCCGCAGCCTTCTGGTCAATGCCGGCAAGCGCGATGGCGTGAAGAAGGGGCAGGCCGCCATGGTGGGGCATGGCCTGCTGGGTCGCGTTGCGGAAGTCGGCAACCGGTCGGCGCGCGTTCTGTTGATCAACGACTTGAACAGCCGCATTCCGGTCGTCATCGAATCGTCGCGGGAACGCGCGGTGTTGGCGGGGGACAACTCCCCGACGCCGCGGTTGCTGTATCTGCCAAACAGGACAACGGTCAAAGCCGGCGACCGAGTGGTGACCTCGGGCTATGGCGGCGTCTTCCCGCCGGGCCTGCCGGTCGGATTGGTCAATTCGGTGGGCGAGGAAGGCGTGCGGATCGCGCCCTACGTCAATGTGGCCCAACTCGAATACGTGCGACTGATGGATTTCGGGCTTGATGGCATTCTCGACGAGGCCGATCAGGAAACATCGCAGGCGCAAGGCCGCGGGAGGCGGTCCCGATGAAGGACGAAGGCGGATGGACGCGGCTTGATCTGCTGGCGCGCCGGCTGACGCCGTTTCTGATTACGATCACGCTTGTCATTGTCGCCCAGGTGCCGATGCATCTTCCGGCGGCGATTTCGATTGCACCGGCATTGGCGTTGATCGCGGTGTATTTCTGGGCCCTGCATCAGCCGGACCTGATTCCCGCCCCGGTCGTGTTCCTGACCGGATTGCTGCAGGATATCCTCACCGGCGTTCCGTTCGGTTTGAACGCGTTCATCCTGTTGGTCGTTTACGGCATTGTGGTGTCGCAACGCCGCTTTTTCTTCGGCAAGTCCTTCGCCGTCCTGTGGTGGGGTTTTGCGACCCTATCGCTCGTCATCGGCGCGCTGCAATGGATCGCCATGTCGATCCTGATGGGCCAATTTCTCTCGGTCGGGCCTTTGCTCGTCGAATATCTGGCGACCGCGGCGCTCTATCCGCTCATCGCCTATATCCTGGTGTTGACGCACCGGAACATCCTGCAAGAGGCCTGACCGTGAAGCCGGAACAAGATCGCGGCAGGCTGTTCACGCGGCGCGCTTTGTTCCTCGCCGGTGGCCAAGCGGTTCTGTTCACGGGGCTGGCCGCGCGGATGTACTATCTCCAGGTCCTGGAGTCGGACAAATACGCGGTGCTCGCAGACGAAAACCGGATCAGTCTGCGCCTATTGCCGCCGCCCCGGGGCCGGATTGTGGACCGGTACGGCGTGCCGCTGGCGGTGAATGTCCAGAATTACCGGATCGTCATCGTTCCCGAGCAGGCGGACGATGTCGACCGCATGCTCACCCGGCTCGGCCGCCTGGTCGAAGTCGACGAGCATGAACGCCGCCGCATCCTGCGCGAGGTGCGCCGCCGTCGGGCTTTCGTGCCGATCACGGTGCGCGAGAACCTGACCTGGGAAGAGGTGAGCCGGATCGAAGTCAACGCGCCGGACCTGCCGGGCATCAGCATCGATGTGGGCCAAACCCGGTTCTACCCATACGGTCAGGCCGCTGCGCACTCGCTCGGCTATGTCGCGTCCGTCTCCGAACGGGAGTTGACCGGGGATCCCTTGCTGGAGCTTCCGGGATTTCGCATCGGCAAGAACGGCGTGGAGCGCCAGTACGATCTGCAATTGCGCGGCACCGCGGGCAATGCCGAAGTCGAGGTCAATGCCCTTGGCCGGGTTATCCGGGAACTGCGCCGGCAGGACGGCCAGCCGGGTCAGGAAGTAAATCTCACCATCGATGTCGGGCTGCAGGAATTCGTCGCGCGCCGGATCGAGAACGAGCGCCGCGCCGCCGTCGTGGTGATGGATGCCCATACCGGCGACTTGCTGTCGATGGTCTCGACCCCGTCCTTCGACCCGAATGCGTTCAACGAGGGCTTGAGCGGCAAGGCCTGGCATCGGCTGATCAACAACCCGGATACGCCGCTGACCAACAAGGCGATCGCGGGGCAATACGCGCCCGGTTCCACCTTCAAGATGGTGGTCGCGCTTGCGGGGCTGGAAATGAATATCTCGCCGTCCATACGCTCGTACTGTCACGGGCATATGCAGCTCGGAAATCAGAAATTCCACTGTTGGAAGAAGGGCGGCCACGGCAGCGTCGACATGATCGAGTCGATCAAGGAATCGTGCGACATCTATTTCTACGAGTTGGCCAAGAAGGTCGGGGTCGACCGGATCGCGGCCATGGCCCGACGGCTGGGACTCGGGTCGACGCTCGATCTCGATATCCCCGGTGAGCGCGCGGGCCTGATCCCGACGAAGGCCTGGAAACAGGCGACGATCGGGATTCCGTGGCAACTCGGCGAGACGCTGGTGGCCGGAATCGGGCAAGGCTACGTTTTGTCGACGCCGCTGCAGTTGGCGGTGATGACCGCGCGCATGGTCAACGGCGGGTTCGCGGTGACACCGAGATTGACGCTAGCGCCGCCGGGCGTCGACCCGGCGGACGAGCCGCCGCGCAAATTCGAGTCAATCGGGCTTTCGGACAGGGCCCGCCGAATCATCATTCAGGGTATGAACGAAGTCGTGAACAATCCGCAGGGCGGCACGGCCTATCGCTCCCGCATCAAGGATAAGACGATGGCGATGGGCGGCAAGACCGGCACATCGCAGGTCCGACGCATCTCGCTGGCCGAACGCGACCGCGGTGTTCGCAAGAACAAGGACCGGCCCTGGCGCGAACGCGATCATGCCTTGTTCGTCGGCTATGCCCCGATGGACGCGCCGCGCTATGTCGTCGCGGTGATCGTCGAACATGGCGGCGGCGGGTCCAAGGCCGCCGCGCCGATCGCGAAGGATGTCCTGCTGGAAACGCAGAAGCGCGATCCGTCCGCCACGCGTGGAGGCCGGGTCGCGGCCGCGCCGGGTCAGTCGGCGAAGTCTCCCGGCGGGCCGCAGCAATGAGGCTGTCCCCCAACTACGGCGCTGAAATGACGTTCCGCCAGCGTTTGTGGCAGGTCAACTGGTCGCTGATCTTTCTGATCGCGGTGATCGGCGGCGTCGGGATCGCCATGCTGTATTCGGCCGGCGGCGGCAATATGCAGCCCTGGGCGTCGCGGCAGGGGATTAGGTTGCTGGTTGGCTTGATGGGCGTCTTCGCGATCGCCCTGGTGGATATCCGGATTTGGCTGCGCTACGCCTACGTCATCTATGGTCTCGTGCTGCTGGCATTGGGCGCGGTGGAAA
>JANQIJ010000049.1 GCA_028282185.1 Rhodospirillales bacterium | reverse complement strand
TGATGCAGTCCCCGGACATGTCCCGGGTGCCGCCCGAAGTCCGGGCCTTCGTCAGTGATTCGGCCTTGATCGTCGTGACCAAGACCAATCAGCAGTCGTCGGTTCATCGGCCCGTGCATATGGACGCCATCGGCGTAAAGACGTTCGACAAAAATGGCGCGGTCACGGGCCTGCGCATCTTCGTCGGCCTGTTCACTTCCGCCGCCTATAACCGCAGCCCGCGCGATATCCCGCTGCTGCGGCGCAAGCTGCAGCAGGTCTTCGAGCGGGCCAGCCTGCCGCTCGGCAGTCATGACGGCAAGGCCCTGATGAACATCCTTGAGACCTTCCCCCGGGACGAGCTGTTCCAGATCTCCGAGGACCAGTTGCTGGAGACCAGCCGCGGCATTCTGCATCTGCAGGAACGTCAGAGGGTCGCCCTTTTTATGCGCCAAGACAATTTCGGGCGCTTCATCTCCTGCCTGATCTATGTCCCGCGGGATCGCTACAACATGGCGCTCCGCGAGGAGATGCAGGACATCATCTGCCAGGCCGTGAACGGCAGGCTGGCGAACTTCTCGACGCTTTTGGGTGACGCGCCATTGGCGCGGTTGCACTTGATCGTGGCGACGACGCCGGGCCAGGTGCCTGCTTTCTACGTCAAGGGGCTGGAAAACAAGCTGGCCCGCGCGGCGCGCACCTGGGGCGATTTCCTGTCCGAGGCCTTGGTCGCCAGTTTGGGCGAACAGGATGGCCTGCAAACCTATCGTCGCTACGAAGATTCGTTCGGGCCCGGCTACACGGCGCAATACTCGGTCGAGCAGGCGGTCGACGACCTGAGGATCATCGACCGAGTATTGTCCAATGGCGAAATTGGTCTCAACCTTTACCGGCCCGACGGCAGCCCCGACGACCGCGTGCGATTCAAGGTGTATCAGCCATCGGTCCGGGTGCCGCTGTCCGACGCGCTGCCGCTTTTCGAACACATGGGCTTCCGAGTGATCGATGAAACGCCCCATGAGATCACGCTGCCTGCCGAAGGCGACGGGCCGGAGCGCATCATGATCCACGATTTCGGCCTGGAAACGCGGGACCGGGGCGGCGTCGATATGGAAGACATCCGCGACAATTTCCAGGACGCCTTCGCCCGGGTCTGGCGGGGCGAGATCGAAAGCGACGGGTTCAACGCCCTGGTCGCCCGCGGTGGTTTGACTTGGCGCGAAGTCTTGGTCTTGCGCGCCTATTGCCGCTGTTTGCGGCAAATGGGCATCGCCTATTCGCAGGCCTATATGGAACAGACCATGTCCCGCCACCTGGGCCTGGCCAACATGATCGTCGATCTGTTCATGACGCGCATGGATCCCAAGGGCCAGAAGGACCGGGACAAGAAGGCGCAGGCGATCGGTCGGCGCATGACCGAGGCCCTGGAGGGCGTGACCAGCGCCGACGAGGACCGCATCCTGTCGCGCTTCATCAACTTGGTGAACTGCACGCTCAGGACCAACTTCTTCCAGCTGGCGGCGGATGGCGGACATAAGCCCTATGTCTCTTTCAAGTTCGCGTCCCGCGAAATCGACGAACTGCCGCTGCCGCGCCCGCTGCGCGAAATCTTTGTCTATAGCCCGCGGGTCGAAGGCGTCCACCTGCGCTTCGGTTTCGTCGCCCGTGGCGGCTTGCGTTGGTCGGACCGCCAGGAAGACTTCCGCACGGAAATCCTGGGGTTGGTCAAGGCACAGCAGGTCAAGAACGCGGTCATCGTGCCGGTCGGCTCGAAAGGCGGATTCGTGGTCAAACGGCCGCCCGCGGACGGCGGCCGGGATGCTTTCCTGGAAGAGGGCATCGCCTGTTACAAGACCTTCATCGCCGGCTTGCTGGACATCACCGACAATCTTGCCGGCAATCGCGTCGTGCCGCCCAAGCAGGTCTATCGTTGGGACGACAATGACCCTTACTTGGTGGTCGCCGCCGATAAGGGCACGGTGACGTTCTCCGATATCGCCAACGGCGTGTCCATTGAATACGGCCATTGGTTGGGTGACGCCTTCGCTTCCGGCGGATCGCAGGGCTATGACCACAAGGGCATGGGCATCACTGCCAAGGGTGCCTGGGAATCGGTCAAGCGCCACTTTCGGGAAATGGGCCACGATACCCAGACCCAGCCCTTCACCGTGGTCGGCGTCGGCGACATGTCGGGCGACGTGTTCGGCAACGGGATGATGCTGTCCAAGCACATCAAGCTGGTCGGCGCCTTCAACCATCTGCATATCTTCGTCGATCCCGATCCGGACCCGGCGAAGAGCTACAAGGAGCGGGTCCGGATGTTCAACCTGGGCCGCTCTTCCTGGACCGATTACGACGTCAAGACCATGTCGAAGGGCGGTGGTATCTATGAGCGCAGCGCCAAGTCGATCAAGCTGTCGGCCGAGGCCAGGGCCTGTTTCGGCTTGACCAAGGAGAGCGTGACGCCCAACGAGTTGATCCAGGCGATGTTGCGCTCATCGGTGGACCTCATGTGGTTCGGCGGCATCGGCACCTATATCAAGGCGTCTGACGAGTCCCATACAGACGTCGGCGACCGGGCTAACGACGCGATCCGAATCAACGGCGGCGAAGTCAATTGCAAGGTCATTGGTGAGGGCGCCAACCTTGGCACGACCCAGAAAGGCCGCATCGAGTACGCGCAGAAGGGTGGGCGCCTGAACACGGATTCGATCGACAACTCCGCCGGCGTCGACTGCTCGGACCACGAGGTCAACATCAAGATTCTCTTGGGGTCGGTCATGGCCCGCGGCGGTCTCAACGAAAACCAGCGCAACAAGCTGCTGGCCAAAATGACCGACGAGGTTTCGGACCTGGTGCTGATCCACAACTACAACCAGACACAGGCGTTGACTTCTATCCAGGCCCGCGGCGTTCACGCCCTGGACAACCAGATTCGCTTGATGCGCATGTTGGAAAAGAAAGGCCTGCTCGACCGCGCTGTCGAGGATCTGCCCGATGACGATACCTTGGCCGAACGGACAGCTCAGCACAAGGGGCTGGTCCGGCCGGAGCTTTCGGTACTGATTTCCTACGCCAAGAACTGGTTGTATGATGAGCTGTTGGCTTCCGACCTGCCCGACGACCCTTATCTCCTGTCCGAAATTGTCCAGTATTTCCCCTCGGACTTGCGGGTCAAATATCTGGACGAAATCAAGTCACATCGACTGCGTCGCGAGATCATCGCCACCCGGGTGACCAATTCCATCGTCAACCGGGCCGGCGATACCTTTGTCACCGAATTCATGGAGAAGACCGGGCGGACGCCGCCGGAGATCGGCCGCGCCTTTCTGATCGCCCGCGAGGTGCTCCGCGCCCGCGGCCTCTGGGCCGAGGTCGAGGCGCTGGACAACAAGGCGCCGACGCGGGCGCAGACCTCCATGCTGGCCGATATGCATCACTTGTTGGACTGGGTGACCTTGTGGTTCCTGCGCAACGGCAAGCCGGGGCTTGACATCGGCCAGCACGTCAAGGAGTTCGGCGACGGCCTGGCAATGCTCGCCGACCACATCACCGAAGTGGTGCCCAAGCATTACGTCAAGGACATGAAGGCGCGCGCCAAGCCCTATCTGGATGACAAGGTGCCGACCTCCCTGGCCTACAAGATCGCCAATCTGGTCAATCTCTATTCGGCCTGCGACATCGTCGGCTTGGCCAACCGGCGCAAGCTGGATGTGCGCGAGGTCGCCAAGGTCTACTTCGCCGTCGGCACGCGGTTCCGGCTCGGTCGGCTGCGCGCTGCCGCGGGGGGCCTGGAATCGGACGATCACTGGCAGCAGCTGGCCGTTGCCGCCCTGGTCGAAGAGATCTACAGCCACCAATTGGCCATGGCGTCGCACGCCATGAGCCATCTGGCGCGGGCCAAGAAAGACCCGACCAAGGCGATCGAGGCCTGGATCGCCAAGAACCAGGCGGCGGTCGATCAGACCGAACTGCTGTTGAACGAGCTTTGGACCACCGAGGTCAACGATCTGTCGATGATCGCCGTGGCCTCGCGCCAACTGCGGGCACTGTCCGATGCCCAGGCGTAGGGCCTGATCCTCATGGCCGGGGTCGCGCCGAAAGACGCGCCGCCCGCTGCCGTGGGGGGGCAGGAGGCCAGCGCGTTGGGGGCCGCCGCCTGGGCGTTTTACGACTGGGCGAATTCCGCCTTCCCGACGGTGATCATCACCTTCGTCTTCGCGACGTACTTCACCCAGGGAATTGCTGAGAACGATGTCCTGGGCACGCAGCAATGGGGCTATGCCGTTAGTCTCTCAGCCTTCGCGGTTGCCCTGCTTAGCCCCATCGTCGGCGCCATTTCCGATCACATGGGCCGCCGAAAGCCATGGGTTTTCGTTTTTACGTTTATTTGTGTAATTCTATCTGCGGCCCTTTGGTACGCGGCGCCCGATGCCGCCAACGTGATCTGGGTTCTTGCCGTGGTCGCGGCGGCCAATTTGGCCTTCGAACTGGCCGTGGTGTTCTATAACGCCATGCTGCCCGGCCTTTCGACGCGCGATCGGCTGGGCCGCCTTTCCGGGTGGGCCTGGGGGTTGGGGTACGCCGGCGGATTGGGGTGTCTCGCACTTTGCCTGATCCTGTTTGTCCAGGCAGACCCGCCGGCGTTCGGGTTGGACAAGGATGAGGCGGAGCACTTGCGTATCGTCGGTCCGCTCACGGCCGTTTGGGTCGCGTTGTTTTCGTTGCCGTTCTTCCTGTTTACGCCGGACCGGCCCAGTACCGGCATCGGCTTCGGGCAGGCGATCCGTGAGGGGCTGACGACCCTGCTGACGACCTTGCGCGAAATTCGCAAGTACCGGGATATCGCGCGCTTCCTGTTGGCGCGAATGATCTATACGGATGGCTTGACGACGCTTTTCGCATTTGGCGGCGTTTATGCTGCAGGCACTTTTGGAATGACGTTCAGTGAGGTAATCTTATTCGGGATTTGCATCAACGTGACGGCGGGATTGGGTGCCGCGGCTTTTGCCTGGCTCGACGATGCCCGCGGCGCGAAAACCGTGATCCTGTTTTCCGTGGTGATGCTGATCCTGTTCGGCGCCGCCGTATTGATCGCCCAGACGAAAGACCTGTTCTGGTTCTACGGCCTCTGTCTGGGGTTCTTTGTCGGCTCGGCCCAAGCCTCGTCCCGCTCGCTCATGGCGCGTTTGGTGCCGCCGCAGATGGAAGCGGAAATGTTCGGCCTCTATGCCCTTTCGGGCAAGGCAACGGCCTTTCTGGGGCCCGCCTTGCTTGGGTTTGCCACCGGCGCCTTCGATAGCCAGCGTGCCGGCATGGCGACGATCTTGCTGTTCTTTGTGGTGGGACTGTGGTTGATGCGCGGCGTGCCGGATGTTCGCGATTGAATTCCCACCGGATTTCAAGGAAGTTGCCCCATGACTTTTCCCGACGATAAGTTCACCACGGCGACCGCATATGCAGAGGCTTATTTCAAGGCCCTCGCCGTCGCCGCGGGGTCGGTCGATCGCGCCAAGCTGGACGCTGGGGCGATGTTGCTGGCAGCGGCCTACCAGCGGGGCGCCCGGGTCTATGTCTGCGGCAACGGCGGCTCCGCGGCGATCTCCAACCATATGATTTGCGACCATTTGAAAAGCACCCGGACGGATACGGACCTGTTGCCGCGGGTGATCTCCCTGGCGACGACTATGGAAACCCTGACCGCCGTCGCCAACGATCTGTCCTATGACGAGGTCTTCGTCTACCAATTGCGTAGCCTGGCCGAAGCGGGCGACGTGCTGGTCATGATTTCATCCTCGGGCGATTCCGAAAACATCGTCCGCGCCTGCGCCTGGGCCAAGGAGAACGGCCTGCAGACCCTGGCCATGACGGGCTTCGACGGTGGCCGTGCGGCCCAGTTGGCCGATATCAACCTGCATGTCGCGGCCGATAACTACGGCGTCATCGAAGACGTACATCAGTCGCTCATGCACATCCTGTCGCAATTCATTCGCCAAGACCGAATGGCGCCAGCGTTGATCAAAGACCGCAAGTTCTAGGCTGAATCGACATTTAGCGCATCCAGGTTATGGCAGTGGCGATTTGAAGGAAGCTGAGGAAGTGTATTGCGCGCCTGTCGAAGCGTGTTGCGATGCGGCGGAAGTGCTTGAGCTTGTTGAAGCATCGCTCGACGGTGTTCCGTAGCTTGTAGGCTTCAAAGTCGTAAGGGATTGGCTGCTTTCGCGTTGGGTTGGGAGGAATGATGGCCTCGCAGCCGCGTCCGCCCAGCCAGTCCCGCAGCTTGCGGGCATCGTAAGCACGGTCGGCGATGTGCCTTGACATGCGTCGAGTCCACCGACGTCGTTGAAACCATCCCGCTGGAACCGCTCAGGGCGTAGAACACATCTTCCCACACACCCTGCTTGCTCCACCGATTGAAGCGATTGTAGATCGTTGTATAGGGACCGTAGTCCTCAGGACAGTCCCGCCATCAAATCCCGGGATCAAACACCTAATGCCGGAAATGGCGCATGCCGGTGAAGACCATGGCGAGGCCCTTTTCATCGGCGGCGGTGATGACCTCGTCGTCGCGCACACTGCCGCCCGGCTGAATGACCGCCGTGGCACCGGCTTCCGCCGCCGCCAACAGACCGTCGGGAAACGGAAAAAACGCGTCCGAGGCGACCACCGAGCCGATTGCCCAGCTCTCCGCATCGCCGGCGACGCGGGCCGCGTCTTGCGCCTTCCAGGCGGCGATGCGCGACGAATTGACCCGGCTCATCTGTCCGGCGCCGACACCGACCGTGGCGCCCCCCTTGGCATAGACGATGGCGTTCGATTTGACGTGCTTGGCGACCGTGAAGGCAAACATCATGTCCGCCATTTCGGCGTCACTGGGGGCGCGTTGGGTCACGACCTTGAGGTCGTCGGTCAAGGCCCCGTCGCGGCCCTGCAACAGATAGCCGCCGGCGAGTGAGCGCACCGCCATGCCCGGCG
>JANQIJ010000421.1 GCA_028282185.1 Rhodospirillales bacterium | reverse complement strand
TTTCACCTCGGACAACGTCGAGGTTTCGCTCGACAATATCGCCTCGATCCGGTTCGGCGATTACCTGAATTCGATTCCTCTGCCGGCCATGCTCAGCGTATTCAAGGCCGAGGAATGGGATAACTTCGGCCTGATCACGGTCGATAGCTCGCTGATTTATTCGATCGTCGACGTGTTGCTTGGCGGCCGTCGGGGCACGGCGGCGATGCGGATCGAGGGCCGGCCCTATACGACCATCGAACGTTCGTTGGTGGAACGCATGATTCACGTCATGCTGACGGACCTTTCCGCCGCTTTCGAGCCGTTGTCGCCAGTGACTTTCCGCTTCGATCGGCTGGAAACCAACCCGCGCTTCGCAACCATTTCCCGGCCGTCCAACGCGGCCATCGTGACCCGGCTTCGGATCGACATGGAAGACCGCGGCGGGCGCCTTGAACTTCTGTTGCCCTATGCGACGCTGGAACCGGTTCGCGAACTTCTGCTGCAGATGTTCATGGGCGAAAAGTTCGGCCGCGACTCCATTTGGGAAACTCACCTGGCGGAAGAACTTTGGATGACCGAGGTCGCGCTCGAGGCGGTGATCGATCAACAGGTCACCAGCCTGCATAAGGTCTTCGACCTCAAGGAAGGCTCCCAGATGATGCTCAACGCAACGCCGGAAAGCCCGGTGATGCTGTCCTGCGGCAACGTACCGCTGTACATCGGACGTATGGGCCGTAAGGGCGGGCGGATCGCCGTCCGCATCGAAGACCGGATCGACCGCGCGCCCAAGACGGGCTGATCTTCGGCCGGTCCGCAATCGCCAGGTCCCTCGGTTTTGGGGGGTTCTCAGCGTTTTTTGACGGCACCACAGCGCGAAAATTAGTAATTCGTTCACCTCCGTTAAGTAGGCTTGTCACCATACCAACGCATCGGTTCTATGGGATCGGGCGACCCTTGGACCCCGGGGATGGAGTGATGAGACCGTGACCCTTTCGTTTCCCTTCGTGCTTGACGTGGTTTTGGCCCTGCTGCTGGTGGTGATGATCTGGTATTCCGTGGTCCTCAACCGCCGGCTCAACAAGTTTCGCGGCAACCGTCAGCAAATGGAAAACCTGGCCGCCACCTTCAATGACGCCACGGTCCGCGCGACGGACAGTATCGGTGATTTGAAGATCGCCAGCGACGCGCTGCAGGACCAATTGGCGAAGGCGGAAAGCCTGCGCGACGATCTGGTGTTCCTGGTCGATCGCGGGACCATCGCCGCCGATCGCCTGGAAGACAACGTCCGGGTCGCCCGTGACGCCGAAGCCCAGCCGGAAATGGTCGATCCATTGGAAAAGGTCGCGCCGATCCGCGCCCGCAAGGCACCGCAGGCCGGCATGCCGGGCACGGCCAACGGTCATCCCGCCAATGGCCGCCCCGCCAACGGCCAACCAATCAATCCCGGTCCGGGCAAAAGCCGTCACGACGGCGCGACGATCCGCCCGGGCCAAGACCTCGACACCCCGCCGCCGCCCCGCTCCGAAGCGGAGCGTGCGTTGCTGCGGGCAATTCGCTCGGCGACGTGATCGGCGGTGCCGATCTGAAGGAACCATCGACACGCGGGATCCGCATCCCGCGGTCATTGGATAATGTGTTAGGATCAGGCGAACGGGTGGCGTCGGGGCAAACAGCCGCCACCATCGGGCGCCGCGAACGGCATTTGAGACGGGACGGACAGGTTCATGGGGATTTTCAGTAAGTTCAGGTTTCTCCCGGCGACGATCTTCGTCGCCACCCTGATGTTGACCGTCAAGCTGGGCGATATCTGGAGCGGCGTCGGCGGCCTCAAGGATGGGCCGATTAGCGTTGCCGGCGCCGAGGCCCAGACGGAAACGCCGCCGGCGGCGGACGCGGTCGATCCGACCGCCGGTGAGCAGGCGGCGGTGCCCGACGCCGACAACCCCGCCAATCCCGATGCCGCGGGGGACGATCCGGGCGCGTCGCGTCTGTTGACCGATGATCCGACCCTGTTGACGCCGCAGGAAATCGACCTGTTGCAGAAGCTCGCCGATCGGCGGCGGGAAATCGCCGCCCGCGAGCAGGAAATCGAAAGCCGCGTGGCGCTGCTGACCGCCGCAGAGGCGCGGATCGACCGCAAGATCGCGGAACTGAGAAACCTTCAATCGGAAATCCAGTCGCGAATTCAGGTGTTCGACGAACAGCAGGAAAAGAAGATGGAGAGTCTGGTCAAGATCTACGAGAACATGAAGCCCAAGGATGCGGCGCGGATTTTCGAGGATCTGGAAATGGACACGCTGTTGGAAGTCGCGCAGCGCATGAAGGAACGCAAGCTCGCCCCGGTGATGGCCAGGATGAACGCGGAGAAGGCCCGGGAAGTGACCGTCGAACTCCGCGATCTTAGAACCTTACCGCGTGAAGGCCTCGATCAAGGCAACTGATCGGATTTTCTCACCGACCGGCAATCCCTAACCTTCGTCATAGCGGACGGAAAAAGGCTTGCCCTGGTCATTCCCATGAATAAACTGCCCTTTGGTGTGGCCCTGAATTTCAACCCCCTGTGCAAGGCGCGGAGTAGCCGATGGCTGTCGACCTGAATATGAATGTCCTGATCGTGGACGATTACCAAACGATGCTCAGGATTTTGCGTAACTTGTTGCGCCAACTGAATTTCAAAAACATTGACGAAGCTTCGGACGGTTCGGAAGCTCTCAAGAAATTGCGCGCCAAGAACTTCGGCCTGGTGATCTCGGATTGGAATATGGAGCCCATGACGGGCATTCAATTGCTTCGCGAGGTCCGTGGCGATGAGAAGTTGAAGCACATTCCGTTCGTCATGATCACCGCGGAGAGCAAGTCCGAGAACGTGATCGCGGCCAAGGAAGCCGGCGTTTCCAATTACATCGTCAAGCCGTTCAACGCGGAAACGCTCAAAGGCAAGCTCACCAGCGTCTTGGGTGATTTCTAAGCCCGTTTTCTAAGGAGGTCGCAATGGCATCCAATGCTGTCGACCCCGAGCTGGCCGAACGTCTTCATCAGATTGGGCGAGATCCCGACGGTCAGGTCAAGATCAGTGAAATCGGCGAGGTGGTCGACGCCATCCTCGGCTCTTTGCAGGGCGACCTGACGGCCGTCGACGTGAAGCTCTATGAAGAGCTGGAGGGCCTGTCCAGGTTCATCGAAGAAGCCAAGACCGATATCGCCTCGCTTCGCCCGGACGAGGTCAAGGACGAGTTCCTGCCCAAGGCGACGGATGAACTGGACGCCATCGTCGAGGCCACGGCCGAGGCGACCAACGCGATCATGGACGCGGTCGGCGATGTCGAGGACGTCATGGCCAAGCTGAAGGGCAAGAATGCCGACAAGCTGATGGACGCGACAACCAAGATTTACGAAGCCTGCGGTTTCCAGGACATCACCGGACAGCGAATCACCAAAGTGGTCGGCGCGTTGCAGCATATCGAGGAAAAGGTCGATGCCCTGTTGACCGCCTTCGGCGACGAGATCGCCAAGTACAAGGCGGCCAATCCGCAGCCCGACTCGGAGCCGGTAGAGGAAACGCCGAGCGACGAGGAACTCCTGCACGGGCCGCAATTGAAGCAGGAGGCCATGAGCCAAGACGATATCGACGCCCTGCTGGCCAGCTTTGATTGACACGAACCCGTGCGATCTGACATGGATTGCAATGACCTATTCGCGTCAATGCGAATCCACAAGCCCGATTGACCGACGCCAATTGCCACCGTCATGCCCTGGGCCATGTCGTCGGCTTGCCTGACCTCATCGGGGCGTCGGAAATCACGCGCTCACCGGAATTTCTGATGCGCCCCGGGCCGCGTCCGTGATCGACCGGAAGCAAACGTTCCCGCGGCGATTGTTGTTTGCTCGATCCCGTCGGGACCCGCGCATTGAAGACAAAACGCCACAGGTGTTTAAATAGGGCAAAACGAGAGCGGTTGCGATTTTATCTCCGCGCTCAGAATAATGTGGAGGAGACGGAAATGCCCCTAGTGCCGATGAAGCCGATGTTGCGTCAGGCTCAAGCCGCGAAATACGCGATCGCGGCTTTCAACATGATCGATTACAACTCAGCGAGAGCCATCGTCGATGGCGCCACTGAATTGAATGCGCCGATCATTGTCCAAGTGTCTGTAAAGACGATTAAATTATGGGGCCACCAATCGATTGCGGGTTGGGTCAAAAGCCTAGCCGGGGAGACCCACATCCCCGTAGCCTTGCATTTGGACCATTGCAAAGACCTTGCGGTGATCCAGGGGTGCATTGACGCGGGCTGGACGTCCGTCATGTACGACGGATCGGCGTTCCCATATGAAGAGAACCTGGCGAGAACCCGGGAGGCCTACGACCTTGCACGGAACGCGGGGGTCGGCCTCGAGGCAGAAATCGGTGCGATCGGCGGTACGGAAGACGACAAGTTCGTTGCCGAGGATGAGGCGATCTTGGCGAAAGTCGATGAATGTGTGTCGTTTTGCGAGGCGCTTCCCGATCTTGCCGTTTTTGCGCCGGCCATCGGTACGGCTCACGGCGAATACAAAGGCGAGCCGAAGATCGCCTACGACCGTTTGGAGAAAATCGTTGAGTTGACCGGAATGCCCATTGCCCTTCACGGGGGGACCGGTCTGACCGAGGCGCAATTTCACCGCTGTATCTGTTCCGGATGCGCCAAGGTGAACATATCGACCATGCACAAGAAACGGTTCATTGACGGTTTCATCGATCTGCGTGGGCGCGACCCCAGACAGAAAGAGCCCATTCCCTTCATTCAGGCCCAATACGAGGCCATGAAGGAGGATGTCCGCGACATGGTCGAGACTTTCGGCGGAACCGGGCGGGCCGAGGAAGCGGCGGCGGCCGCTTGAGGCCATGACCATGCAGGCATTGATCTTCGACTGCGACGGAGTCCTCGTCGACACGGAACGGGACGGTCATCGGGTCGCATTCAACAAGGCGTTCGAAATCAAGGGTCTGGACGTTAGGTGGTCCGTCGAACGCTACGGCGAATTGCTTTCTACGGGGGGTGGCAAGGAACGCATGCGTCGACATTTCGATGAAACCGACTGGCCCGGCGGTTCGGACGACAAGGACGCCTTCATCGCCGATCTGCACAAGGTCAAGGGCGGCGTTTTGAAGGAGATGATCGAGGCCGGCCACCTGACCCTGCGCCCCGGCGTGGCGCGTCTTGTGGATGAAGCCTTGGGATCGGGTATCAAGATGGCGGTCTGTTCGACCTCCAACGAAAAGACCGTCGCGACCATCGTTGCGGTCATGCTGGGTGCCGCGCGGGCGGCGCATATGCCGATTTTCGCGGGCGACATGGTTGCGGCCAAGAAACCGGATCCCGCGGTCTATAATCTTGCCAAGGAGGAACTGGGGCTTGATCCGGCCGGATGCGTTGTCATCGAAGACAGTGCGATCGGGCTGCGGGCCGCGCTGGCGGCGGGCATGAATTGCATCGTCACGACTGCACCTTACACCGAAGGCGAGGATTTCCAGGGGGCAGCCAGGGTCGTTCCCGAACTGGGCGACGGGGACGGCGTCAACGTGACTTTGGACGACTGCCGCGCGCTTTGCGCCTAGAGCCTGTCACGTTTAAATTGATACGGTGTTTTAGAAATTCAATTTGAATGTGACAGGCTCTAGAGGTTCTCGCTATGAAGGCAGCTCTTATCGCTGACGACCTGACCGGTACGAACAATGCCGGGGTCTTGGTCGCCAAGCGGGGGCTTTCGGCGATTTCCGTTGCCTACAAGCAGCCGTTGTTTCCGGCCGATTGCCAGGTCGCTTGCGTCGATACGGACAGTCGCTACGTGGCGCCGAAGGAGGCGCGACGCCGCGTCGCCAGTCTGTCTCGCTGGGCGCTGGGTGAAAAGGCGCGGTATCTTTGCAATCGCGTGGACAATCTTCTTCGCGGCAACATCGGCGCCGAAGTGGAAGGCATGCTGGACGCCCTTGGCGAGGACGCTTTGGCGATTGTCGCGCCCGCGTTCCCGGCGTTGGGGCGTCAGGTCGACAACGGGCACCTGCTGGTCGGCGGGGCGCCCGTGACGGAAAACCCGGTTGCCGCGAACGACCCATTTGCACCGGTGAGACATTCTGGCATTGCCGCCATATTGGCCGAACAGGCGGACTTTGCCGTTGTCCATGTCGGCCACGGATGTTTGGGGTCGGACGCGGCTGCCCTTGCGGGAAGACTTGCGACCGCGGCCCAGGGAAATGTTCGCGCGGTGATCGTCGATCAGAAAACCGATGCGGACGTGGCGCTGTTGGCCGAAGCCATCGCCTTGATGGAACGGCCCGCCTTTCCTGTCGATCCCGGTCCTCTCTCTGCGGCGTATTTACGGCGCAGGTCACGCGCCCAAGGCGGGGCGTCGGGGCGCAAGGTCTTGGCCGTCGTCGGCAGCGTTACCCCCGTAACCCAGGGCCAAATCAACTATGTGGTCAAAGAACGCGGACTGACCCCGGTCTATCTGGACGCGCAGGCCATGATTGCCGGCGGCGCCCTGCGGAAAAGCGTCATCGCCGCCGCGATCCAAGAAGTCCAGCACCATGCCGCGCGCGCGGACTTGATTGTTCTGACCAGTCGGCGTCTTGATGATCCTCCGCTCGACCTTGTGGCGCTGGCGGCGGATGGAACCATGAACGCCCATCGACTTTCCAAGAAAATCGCCGAGGGGCTGGCCGAGACCGCCGTTCACGCCGTCGGGGCCGCTGAAGGAACGATCGGTGGTTGTTTCTGCTCAGGTGGTGATGTGACAGCGGCCTTGTTCGAGCGGGCCGGGACCGAGGCGATCCGTGTTATCGGCGACGTTGTTCCCTTGACCGCCCATGCGGCTTTCATGGGCGGCGAACTTGAAGGATTGCACCTGGTGACCAAGGGCGGATCCATTGGCGACGAAGACGCCATGGAGACATGTCTCTCGTTCTTGGTCGACGCGCTGAACCGCGGTTGATCAACTGCCGGCTATTGTCATGGCGGTTTGCCGGTTCGACGCCATGGCGGAAACGACCCGCCGGGCGCAGCCGGCAGCCAGCGTCCAGCCCAACATGCCCTGGCCGCAGTTCAAGATCACGTTTGGAAAGCGCGTCGCGCGGATCACCGGTTGGCTGTCGGGGGACATCGGACGGACCCCCATCCAGGGATTGCCGCTTTCCGCGTCATACCGTGCCGCCTTCGGGAATCTGTTTTTCATCGACGCTTTGAAGGCCGCCAGCCGCTTTTCTTTCGGCCGTTCCGTGACCAGGCCCAAATCCGCGATCCCCGCCATTCGGACCTGGTCGCCCAAGCGACAGAGAACGGTTTTCGCCGAGACGTCGGTCAAGCTGATGTCGGGA
>JANQIJ010000394.1 GCA_028282185.1 Rhodospirillales bacterium | reverse complement strand
ACCGCGATTGCCGCGACGCCTCGGCCGAATTCCTCAATTCCCAGTTCGGGCCATGCAACGCCTATTGCGCCGCCCTGGCCTGGAACGACGGTCAGCGGGCGGTCAAACCGTTTCGCGAAAGCCTTGGCGCCGATCAGTGGTTCGACCTGAAGTACGAAAACTTCGTCCACGATCCGATTGCGCAGTCGAGGGCCGTTTGCGCCTTCCTGGGTGAGGATTACGACGACGCCATGATGGCCTTCCACACCACGCCCCAGGCGCAACGCCGCGGCCAGACACGGGACAACGCGGCCCTGGGCCATCCCATATCCGACAGATACGTGGGCCGCTACAAATACGAACTGAGCCTGGAACAGCAGGAAATCATGGCCTGGGCCGCCGGCGATATGATGGCCGAACTGGGCTACGACGAGATCGCAAAGCCCAAGGCCTTGAGCGACGACGAGGTGGCGCTGGCCATCGAAATGGATGGCCGCTACCGGGCGGCGACGCTGGATGCGCCGCATGGCTGGGTCGTCTTCGAAAGCTACGGCGACTGGCTGATCGATCAGCGCGCCGCCCGGCGCCGGGCGGGCCTATGGTCAAGTCACCCGGACCCGGCACCCTATCCCATCGGCCGGCCGCGCGAGGAGCTTCTGGCCGGCATGCGTGCGGAACGCAAATGGAAGGACCACTTCGCCGTCAAGCGAAGTTCGGCATCCGACAAATCCGTGCTATAGCGGCCCGCCGGCGCAGCGGGCTTAGGCAGCGGGCTTAGGGCGTGTCGCCGCGCCATCCGCTTTGCGGTCATCGGCGGCTGGTGTGACCGCCGCGCAGGGCACAAGGGCCGACGCCCAGTTCAGGGTTTCCGCCAGGGCCGCGACCGACCCCACGACCAACAAGGCGGGCGAGCCGACCCCTTCACGCGCGATGCAATCGGGCATGTCTCGGACCGAGGTCAGAATCGTCCGCTGGTCCGGCGTCGTGCCCTTCTCGATGACCGCGGCGGGAGTTTCGCCCGGCAGGCCGTGGGCCATCAATTGGCGGCTGATTTCGCCGGAATTGGCCAACCCCATGTAGATGATCGCGGTGCCTCTGGGATCGGCCAGGGCCGTCCAGTTGAGGTCCAGTTCGCCGTCGTTCTTGAGATGTCCGGTGACGAAGGTGACGGACCGTGACAACCCCCGGTGGGTCAAGGGAATCCCCGCCCGTGCGGCGCAGCCCGTGGCGGCAGTGACCCCCGGGACGATTTCGAAGGCGATGCCGTCCTCGGCCAGTTGCTGGGCTTCCTCGCTGCCGCGGCCGAAGATGAACGGGTCGCCCCCTTTAAGACGCACGACCCGCTGTCCGCTGCGCGCCAGATCGACCAACAGGGCATTGATCTCTTCCTGCTTGACGAAATGTTTGCGCGACTTCTTGCCGGCGAACAGGCGGGTTGTCCCCTTCGGGATCAGGTCGAGGATTTCCTGCGACACCAATCGGTCGTAAACCACCGTGTCCGCCGCCCGAATGAGATCCAGGGCGCGGATCGTCAACAGACCCGGGTCGCCCGGCCCGGCGCCGACGATCGCCACGCGGGCGTCGGTCTTTTCGCCGTGTTCTCCATTTCCCCGGATCGGGCGCTGCGTTGCTTTTTCGGCCTGGGATGCCCCCATGGTTCCGCATATCCTTCCAAAAGGGTCGTGGGTAATTGCGGTGTTCGAATAACACGAAACTGGCCGATTGGCGTAAACTATAATACGAAGGCGGGATGGACGGGCCGGGTGCGGACGGCCCCTCGAACAACCATTGGGGACGATGGTCATGAGCGACGGATACGCGGGCGACGTCACGCCGAAACAGGCTTGGGAGATGCTGTCGGCCGAGCCGGGGGCGTTGCTGATCGACGTGCGCACGCAGGCGGAATTCAATTACGTCGGCGTCACCGATCTGTCGCCCCTGGCGAAACAGGCCCACGGCATCCCGTGGAAGACCTTTCCCGGCATGACCGACAACCCGGATTTCGCCGATTGCGTTTCCGTCGTCGCCGACCAAAAGGACCAAGCACTGCTGTTCATCTGCCGCAGCGGCGTGCGTTCGATCGCCGCGGCTCAGCATATGACCGCGCGTGGATATACACGCTGCTACAACGTGCTTGGCGGATTCGAGGGCGACAAGGACGACAATGACCATCGCGGCACGGTCAACGGCTGGAAAGTCGACGGCCTGCCCTGGCGGCAAAACTAGAGCGTGTCGGCCAAATGGCCGACCAACAGATCGATGACGCCTTCCCCAGCCCCCACGGCCCCGGAATAGCGGGTCGCGACCGGCGCCGCGTTCAAGGCGCGAGGGACATCTTCGGCGGCATGGGCGCCGGCGGCGGCGAAGAACCCGAGACAGACCGCCGGCCGGTCGAGCGACCGAACGACCTCCATCAGGTAGGGCGGCTCTTCCAGGAACAGGGGCCGGACCGAGGCGAACGCCCGGCCGATGCCGGCGGCGTGCCGTTCGGTCACCTGGCGGGAACGGGGATCGCTGGCGGAACCATGGCCGACCAGTAAGAGATCCGTCGCCGCCGGCCGCCAACCGGCGGCCACCGCCAGAGCTTGCCCGAGCCCGTCGAGGAACGGCGTCACCCGGGGACTTTCCCCGAGGGCCTGGGCCATGCGGACGCGGTCATCCCCGGCCAGTCGGTCGGGAACCGCCCGGGTCGCGAAGTATCCGCCGCTCATGAAGAAGGGCAAGACCAGGACCCGCCGCCCCGCAAGGCCGGCCAGGACCTCTCTCGGCTTCGGGCCACCGGTCAGCACCGCCGACCCGACGTCAAGAAAGGGCAACCGTTGGGCCAAGGCCGCCGCGTGCCTGGCCAGGGTCGCGAAGGCCGCGGGATGCCGCGCCGAACCATGACCGATGAGCAACAGGCTGCTATCGGCACAGGGTTCGAACAAGGTTGACACCGGATCGGGCGGCGCGGTTGGCATGGCGGTCTCTTCGGCCGGGCCGGCATGGCCGGCGCGTGACGTAGGCTAATCCCCGGCCTGGCCCACAGGCAACACCGTCGTCAGGGCGCCTGAACGCCGTTAAGATGGGCCGGCGACACAAATCGGCAGACGACTTGACGGGAGATCCCGATGACCCTGCTCGCCAGCGAGAATCCGATCGACGACGATCAACCCCGGCGCATCGTCATGCATGTCAATTTCACCGGTGAGGACCGCTATACGTTCCTGCTCAACAATGTCGAGAACATCCGCGACTACTACCGCGCCGCCGGTAACGACCTGGAAATCCGCGTGGTCTGCCACGGCCCCGGCCTGATGCTGTTGCGGCCGGACAAATCGCCGGTCCTCAAGCGATTACAAACAATGACGGAAAACATGGAAAACCTGAGCCTGTATGCCTGCGCCAACACTCTGGACCGCATGGAAAAGGCCGAAGGCAAGCGTCCGCAGGTGATCGACCGCGTCACCTTGGTCGCCGCCGGCCTACCGGAAATCGTCGAACTGCAGCGTAGGGGCTGGGTCTATCTGAAACCCTGAACTCAAGCCAAAACGCGGGCCAGCAATTCCCGATCGGCATTGCCGCCGGAATGGATCACGCCGACCTTGTCGTCGCCATGTCTCTCCTTGTCCTTGAGCAAACCGGCCAGGGCCACGGCCGCCGCGCCCTCGGCCAGGTTGTGGGTATCGCTCAGATAAGCGGCCATGGCGGCGATGATCTCGGCCTCGGCAACCCGGATCACCCGCGCCGCGCCGCGGCAAATGATATTGACCGCGTCCGGGTCGGGCGTGCGGCAGGCGACGCCGTCGGCGATGGTTTCGGCGGCGTTGGTGTTGACCGGACGGCCAGCGTCGAAGGACAGGGCATAACTGGGCGCCTGGTCGGCGACGACACCGACGATCTCGGTGGCGAGACCCAATGCGTCCCGCGCGCTGATCAACCCGCAAATGCCCGACCCCATGCCGATGGGCACGTAGACCGCTTTCAGATCGGGGTGATCACGAAACAATTCCAGGCCATAGGACGCCACGCCCTGCACCAACCAGGGATGGAACGGCGGAATGCCGTGCAGGCCGCGCGCGTCGGCCAGGCTTCCAGCGTATTCCCGGGCCTCCTGGAAATCCTCGCCATGTTCGATCAATTCGACGCCGAAGGCCTTCATCGCCGCGTTCTTTTCCGGACTGTTGCCGTGGGGCACCAAGATGGTCGCGGGAATGCCGAGCATCCGGGCAGCCAGACCGATGCTCTGGCCATGGTTGCCGCGGGTCGCCGTGATCACACCGGGCAGGTCCGGCTCTGCGGCCTTCAACCGGGTCAGGTAGACCAGACCGCCGCGCAGCTTGAAAGAGCCGATCGGCGTATGGTTCTCATGCTTGACCCAAACTTCGGCACCGGCCCGCCGCGACAACAGCGGCCAGTGGATGGTCGGCGTCGGCGGCATGTGGCGGGCGACGATCGCCGCCGCCATCTCAAGGCCGGACAGATCAAGGCCATCGTCCCCTAACGTCTTCAACATGTCCTGTCCTTTCCCTGCCGGGGAGCTTAGTCCCGCCAAAACGGCTTCGCCACCTCTCGGTCGCGCGCCGCCGACGACATGCCGATGTCGTCCAAACGGCTTTGATCCATGGCCGCCAGGGTATCCCGGGTCTCCAACCGCTTCTGCCAGGTCACCAGGTCGGCAATGGCCCGAACCATCATCGTGCTCGGCAGGTTCCACAGCAGGGACGCCCGATGGAACCCGCCATCGACGGCCCGCGTCGTGCGGGGATCCTGAAACAACTCATCCAACAAAGCCATGACGATCTCCTTTCCTGACTTGTTGAGAATATATTGTACCGATACAATCAGCCAATTGATGCGATACAAAAGATAACAATCGGTATATTCTTGACAAACAATCGATACAATATCTAAATTGTCACCATGACAATCTGGCTCCCCGACATGGCCGGCCGCAGCGGCCCCAAGTACCGCGCCATCGCCGATGCGATCATCGACGGCATCGAAGCCGGCGATCTGGCCGATGGCGCGAAGCTGCCGCCGCAGCGCAATTTGGCCTATGACCTGGGGGTGACACTGGGCACGGTGACCCGCGCTTACCAAGAGGTCGAACGGGCCGGATTCGCGCGCGGCCAGGTCGGCCGCGGCACCTTTGTCCTGCCGCCGGAGGACCGGCGGGACGCGCGCCTTGCCCGCGAGCGCATGTGGTACGGCGATCCGGCGCGGACCTTTGATCCATCGGATCTGCCGGTCGATAATCTCTCTTCCGATCCTCCGGTGTTGAAGGACGGCTATGAACTGGCGGCCAACTACCCGAACCTGGCCGGAACCACGGAAGTCATCGCCGAAAGCATGCGCCGCGTCGCCCGACCGGATCTGCTCGGCCTGGGCCTGCAGTATCACGCGGACAATGGCCTGCCGCATCATCGGGCGGCCGCCGTCCGCTGGATGCGGGCGTTCGGGATCGAGGCCGACGCGGCCGACGTTCTGGTGACGCCGGGCGCGCAATCGGCGACGCAAACGGCGCTGATCGCCCTCACCCGCCCGGGCGACACGGTTTTGGCCGAATGGCTGACCTGGCCGGGCCTGAAGGCCAGCGCCACGCCCTTGGGACTGGCGCTCAAGGGCGTCGATATGGACGAATTCGGCATGCGTCCCGATGCCTTTGACGCGGCCTGCCGCCGGCATACGCCCAAGGCGGCGTATGTTTTGCCGACGTTGCACAACCCAACCGCCGGCAGCATGCCCGAGGCCCGGCGCCGAGAAATCGTCGAGATCGCCCGCCGTCACGAGGTCTACCTGATCGAAGACGACATATACGGCTTCTTGATCGACGCCCCCTTACCGCCGCTGCATGTCATGGCCCCGGACCGCACGGTCTATGTCACGGGTCTGTCGAAAGCCGTCGCCCCGGGCCTTCGGCTCGGTTACACGGTCGTCCCCGACGGGCTGATGCCCAAGTTCCTGGGCGCCATGCGGACCAACGTCCTGATGGCCTCGTCGATCAGCTGCGAGATCGGCACGGACCTGATCCAGTCCGGCGCCGCGACCGCCGTGGCCAACCGGCAACGCGACGAAATCCGCGCCCGCCAAGAATTGGTCGGCCGCCGGCTTGGCGATTTGGGCATTCGCGCCCAGGACACCAGTTCCCATTGCTGGATGCCCGTGCCGGAAAGCTTCGCCGACGAGACCACGTTTCGCGCCCGCCTGATGGAACGGGGGGTCCAGGTTTCGCCCGGGTCGGTCTTCGCCATCGACGAGGCGATGCCCCTCAACGAACCGCATGTCCGGCTTTGCCTGGGGGCGGAAGGGGAACGGGCGCGCCTGGACCAGGCCCTGAAAATCATTTCCGACGTGGCGCGCACGGACCTGGGCGCGGCGACGCCGGTGGTTTAGGGTCCGTCCTCGATTACTTCATGCGATTGCGTTCCACCACAACCAAATCAAGGGGGCAGGGCCTGGTCGACGACCAAACCCTCTCCCGTGCAATGGATGAATTAATTGGGGACGGACCCTTACGTGTCACGCTCTAGAGCATCGGGCGATTAATCTGCAATGCATCCTGTTGCCTTGAAGTAGTTCCAACATTCCTTAGGCGTGAACAGGCCGCAGATGTGGCCGACGGCCC
>JANQIJ010000388.1 GCA_028282185.1 Rhodospirillales bacterium | reverse complement strand
CGCTTGCCGCCCTCGTCTTCCGCGCCCTCGGCCTCGTCGCTGCTTGAATCCACCGCCGTTTCGATGGCGCCGTCCTCGGCAACCCGGTCGATGCGGTGATCGGGTGGAATCAAGCCGTCATCCGCTTCGATCCGGATCGTGACGCCGTATCGGCTCTCGATCTCGGCGATGGCCTGGCGTTTGTTGTTGAACAGGTAAAGCGCGACCGCGGTCGGCGTGTGGAGGATCAAGCCCTTGCCGCCGCCCCGCTGGGCCTCTTCTCCCAAGGCGCGCAGCATGTGCAACGCTGTCGATTCCGTCGAGCGACGGATCCCCGTGCCGCCACAATGCGGGCATTGTTCGAAACTGGTTTCATGCAGCGACGGGCGCAGCCTCTGACGCGACATCTCCAACAGGCCGAAGGGGCTGATCCGTCCGATCTGAATGCGCGCCCGGTCGGAGCGCATGGCGTCCTTGAGGGCGCGTTCGACCTTGCCTTGGTTGCGGTTGACTTCCATGTCGATGAAATCGATGACGATCAACCCGGCCAGGTCGCGGAGCCGCAGCTGACGGGCGATTTCGACGGCGGCCTCGATGTTGGTCTTGAGCGCGGTCTCCTCGATGTTCCGTTCCTTGGTCGCCCGCCCTGAGTTGACGTCGATGGAAACCAGAGCCTCGGTCGGGTTGATGACGATGTAGCCGCCCGACTTGAGCTGCACCTCCGGCGTGTGGATGGCGTCCAACTGGCCTTCGACCTGGAACTGCTGGAACACCGGGACCGCGCCTTCGGCATGGGGTTGGACCTTTTTCGCGTGGCTCGGGATCAGCAGTTTCATGAAGTTCTTGGCCGTTCGATAGGCTTCCGAACCTTCGATGATGATCTCGTCGATGTCCTTGGTATAAAGATCGCGGATCGCCCGCTTGACGACGTCGCCTTCCTCGTGCACCAAGCAGGGGGCGATCGATTGCAGGGTCTTTTCCCGAACCTCGCTCCACAGGCGGAACAGATAATCGTAGTCGCGGCGGATTTCCGCCTTGGTCCGTTTCGAGCCGGCCGTTCGGACGATCACCGCCATGCCCTGGGGAATCTCCAGTTCGGCGAGAATCTTCTTCAGGCGCTTGCGGTCGGCGTTGTTGGCGATCTTGCGGGAAATCCCGCCGCCGCGGGCCGTGTTGGGCATCAACACGCAATACCGTCCGGCGAGAGACAGATAGGTGGTCAGCGCCGCCCCCTTGTTGCCGCGCTCTTCCTTGACGACCTGAATCAACAGGATTTGCCGCCGTTTGATGACTTCTTGGATCTTGTATTGCCGGCGCAGGTTGATCGGCCGGCGCACGGGGATTTCTTCCTCGTCCTCGCCGCCAACGGTCTCAACGGCGCCTTCGCCACCCTCCACGTCAGAGCCGTCGTCCTCGTCCTGGGCTTCCTGGGCCTGTTGTTCGGCGATCAGTGCCTCGCGGTCGGCGACGGGAATTTGATAATAGTCTGGATGGATTTCGCTGAACGCCAGGAAACCGTGGCGGTTGCCGCCGTAATCGACGAAGCAGGCCTGCAACGACGGCTCGACCCGCGTCACCTTGGCCAGATAGATGTTGCCTTTGAGTTGCCGGCGCTGTTCAGACTCGACGTCCAGTTCTTCCAGGCGGTTGCCGTCCGCGATCACGACCCGGGTCTCTTCCGGATGCGACGCATCGATGAGCATTCTTTTGGTGGACATGAATAAATTCTCTCCGGCGCCCGGCAGGGCTTTCGCCCGGCGGATCACTCTGCCATGGCTGCGGGGCGCGCTTAGGGTGTGTTGCGTTGGCGGCAGGGGCAGGCGTCGGTCCCCCGTCCGGAGACGGAACCGGGAAGATCGTTGTCGTCTGCTTGGCGGTCGCCAACATGAATATTCCTTCTAGGTGCCCGGGCCGTCGCATGCGGCGACGCGGGCCCCGTTCGGACATGACATATGCCGGAGACCCGAATAACGGCGACGTGCGGTTCGGCAGCCTGATTCGGCAACCTGCCATCGCGCGCATCGACCGCGGGGCCGGCTTATTCCTCGTCCTCGCAGGCTGTCGGCTTGCCGGCCAGCAAGTGGCCCTAGCCGATCCGCCCGGCGAGAACCGGTGGAATCCTTCCCGACCAACATACGCATCTGGAATAAATTCCACAATCCATCATCTGCGCTGCGGCAAGAGAAACTTGTCGGGTGCGGCCGTGCATCGCAAGGCCGTTTCAGATCCCCGGCGGCGGGCCGGGCGGGTGGACAAAAACAGCGGACGGAAGAGCCGCAGTCGCGTAAAATGCCCGAATCGCGCCGGGATGTGCCCGGCCGCCGGGTCTTGCCCCGGGATCCGCCAGGACGAATACGTAAAAGATCATGCGAAATTCTCAGACTCTCTTCGTTTGTTTATTGATTTTGCTTGGTTTTTTGTCGTTTTCTCAGATACCGCCGGCTGCCGCCGCTGCCCAGGCCGTGGTCACCGACGTTGACCGGCGAACCGTCGGCGGGAGCTTTCGATTCGCGCTTAAAATTGATCGGCCGCTGTCTTTCCGGCTGTTCACCCTGGCCGACCCCTATCGTATCGTCCTTGATCTGCCCGAAGTCGGCTGGCGGCTGCCGGCGCGGCCGCTGCCCGGCGCCGACGGTGCCTTCAAGCGTCTGCGCTACGGCCTGTACCGGCCCGGCAATTCGCGGGTCGTCCTGGATTTCGCCCAACCGGTCGGCGTGACCGATGCTTTCGTCGCCAGTCGCGCCCAGGACGGTTATCAGATCGTCGTCGTCGCCGGGCCGACCACCCGGGACCGGTTCCTCGCCGGTGTTTCCTTGCCGCCGCGCGAGGTCACGGGCCTTCGGGCCGCGGGCGCCGGCAAGCTGACGGCGACCCAGAAACCGAGAAAACCGTCCACGGCGAAAGCCCCGGTGGCGCCCGATCCTGACGATGGCGGGCGGCTCGGCGCCGTGACCCGGCGCTCCCAGGCGTTGTTCGGTGATGCCGGGCAACCGCCGAGTCCCGCCCGGGCCGTGGCCGCGCGGCCGGCACCTGCCCATTATCTGCCGATGCCGCCTCGGCGACCCGGCAGCCTGCCGGTAAATCGCCGACCGATGATCGTGATCGATCCCGGGCATGGCGGCGTCGACCCCGGTGCCGTTGCGCCGGGTGGCGTATACGAAAAGCACATCGTCCTGGCTCTGTCCCGCGAACTGCGCCGCCAATTGCTGGCGACGCGCCGTTATCGCGCGGTCTTGACCCGTAACCGCGATATTTTCATTCGCTTGCGCGACCGGGTCGCCATCGCCCGCGACAAGAACGCCGACCTGTTCATTTCGGTGCATGCGGATTCGATCCGCAATCGTCGGGTTTCCGGCCCGTCGGTCTATACCCTGTCGGAAAAGGCGTCGGACAAGGAAGCGGCCGAATTGGCGGAACGGGAAAACAAGGCCGATCTGATCGCCGGCGTCGACCTGACCCATGAGAGCGCCGACGTGACCAACATCCTGATCGATCTGGCGCAGCGCGAGACGATGAACCAATCGGCCCGCTTTGCGGCCTATTTGGTCCGCTCGCTTGGCCAGCGGACGCGAGTCCTGACACGGCCGCATCGGTTTGCCGGTTTCGCCGTGCTGAAGGCGCCGGACCTGCCGTCGGTGTTGCTGGAAACCGGTTTTCTGTCGAATGGCGAGGACGCCCGTCGGCTGACCAGCAAGGCCTACCGGCGGCGTCTGGCAGGGGCGATCGTCGATGCCATCGAGCGCTATTTCGCCTCGGTCGAACAGGCGAACGTCCGGGGCCGATAATCCCGGTGCCATCAATTGTCCATAAAGAGGATTGAGAGTAAGGTGCGCGTCCCCAGGCTGGCTTCGTTCCGCCGGGTGAGATCGCAGCGTCCCCGAAACCGACCGCGTTAGGCAAAATGATTAGACTGATTTCCACTTTGTTGGGCCTATTGGTGATCGTCACCGTCGCGGGCGGTGCCGGGGCGCTATACGTGCTGTATAAGTTCGGTCAGGATTTGCCTGATTACCGTCAGCTTGCCAATTACGAGCCCCCGGTGATGACCCGCGTGCATGCCGGCGACGGCCGCCTGTTGGCGGAGTTCGCCAAGCAGAAGCGCGTCTTTGTGCCGATCGAGGCCTATCCGCGGCCGGTCATCAACGCCTTCCTCTCGGCCGAGGACAAGACGTTCTATCAGCATCCGGGGATCGATATTCCCGGTGTGATGGCCGCGGCGATGCGCAACATCAAGAACATCGGTTCGTCCCGCCGCCCGGTCGGCGCCTCGACCATCACCCAGCAGGTGGCCAAGAATTTCCTGTTGACCAATGAGGTTTCCATCGAGCGCAAGATCAAGGAAGCGATCCTGGCGTTTCGCATGGAGCGCGCCTTCACCAAGGACCGGATTCTCGAGCTTTACATGAACGAGATCTATCTGGGCCTGGGATCTTACGGCGTTGCGGCGGCCGCGTTGAATTACTTCAACAAGTCGATGAACGAGTTGACCGTGGCCGAGGCCGCCTACCTGGCGGCCCTGCCCAAGGCGCCCAACAACTATCATCCCATCCGTAAACTGCAGGCCGCCCAGGAACGCCGCGACTGGGTCGTCAACCGGATGCTTGAGGACGGCCATATCAACGAGGCCCAGGCCAAGCAGGCCTGGACCGAGCCGTTGCGGGTGACGCGCCGGGTCGATGCGGATTTCGTGGAAGCTGATTACTTCGCCGAAGAGGTGCGCCGCGAACTGTTCGAACAATACGGCGAAGACCAGTTGTACAACGGTGGCTTGTCGGTGCGCACGACGCTTGACCCGCGCCTGCAACGCATGGCGGAAACGGCGTTGCGTGACGGTCTTGAAGCGTTCGACCGCCGGGCCCGGGCCTGGCGCGGGCCGCTCGGCCGGGTCGAGGGCGGCCTGCCTTACGAACGGGCCAACGAATGGCGCGCGATCCTTGCCGCTTTCGAGCGGCCCAAGGGCCTGGACCATCATCGTCTGGCTGTTGTCCGCGCGGTTGATGGCAAGGCCGCGCAATTGGGTCTGGAAGACGGCAGCGCCGGGGTCCTGCCGATGGCGATGATGGAATGGGCGCGGCGGCGGATCGACGAGGACACCTGGGCGCCCCGGCCCAAGGTGCCGGCGGACGTGGTCCAGCCGGGCGACATCATCGCCGTGTCCCCGGAGGCCAAGGACGCGAAGGGCATAGACCTGCCCGACGGAACCTATGCCTTGCGCCAACTGCCCGAGGTCCAGGGCGGCCTGGTCGCGCTCGATCCCCATACCGGCCGGGTGCTCGCCATGGTCGGTGGCTATTCGTTCAAGATCAATCAGTTCAACCGCGTGACCCAGGCCTGGCGCCAGCCCGGATCGGCGATCAAGCCGTTCGTTTACCTGGCCGGCCTGGATGGCGGCATGACGCCGTCGACCCGCATTCTCGACGCACCCTTCGTCGTCGACCAGGGCCCCGGCCTGCCGAAATGGCGGCCTGGCAACTACACTAAGAAGTTCTATGGTCCGTCGACGATGCGGCTGGGCATCGAAAAGTCGCGCAACCTGATGACCGTGCGCCTGGCCCAGACCGTCGGCATGGACAAGGTCGCGGGTTATGCCGAGGCCTTCGGTATCGTCGACCACATGCCCCGGGCGCTGTCCATGGCGCTCGGTGCCGGCGAAACCACGCTGCTGCGCCTGACGACGGCCTATGCCATGCTGGTCAACGGTGGCAAGCGCATCCAGCCGAGCCTGATCGACCGCATTCAGGACCGCAAGGGACGGACGGTTTTTCGTCATGACGACCGGCGTTGTCCAAGCTGTCGCGCCGCGGCCTGGACAGGCGCGGAAGCGGTGCCGGCGGTGCCCGACACGCGGCCCGCGGTCGCCGACCCGGCCAGCGCCTACCAGGTCGTTTCGATGCTCGAAGGCGTGATCAAACGAGGCACGGGGGTCCGTATCGGCCGGGCCATCAAGAAACCTTTGGCCGGCAAGACCGGAACCACGAACGAAAGCCGTGACACTTGGTTCGTCGGCTTCGCGCCGGACCTGGCCGTGGGCGTGTTCGTCGGCTACGACACGCCGGAAACCTTGGGCCGGCGCGAGACCGGATCGTCGGTCGCGGCGCCGATCTTCGCCGACTTCATGAAGCGCGCGCTGGACGGCAAGCCTACCACGCCGTTCCGCATCCCGCCGGGTATCCGCCTGGTCCGGGTCGACGCCCGGACCGGCCTGCCGGCGTTGGCCGGACAGATCGAGGACGTGATCTGGGAGAGCTTCAAGCCCGGCACGGTGCCCCGCGAAGACGCCAAGGTGATCAGCGCCGGGCAGGACGTCGGGATCGGCGGCGACACGACGTCGCAACCCTTCGGCGGGACCGGCGGGCTTTATTAGTCAGTGATACATCTCGGGGTAATCCCAATAGCCAAAACGGGGCATCCCCCATTGCGGCCAGCGTCGAGCCTGTAGAGCAATTTACCCATCCAAGTGGTTGACGCACCGTATTTTTCCACGACATTTTTGGAACCTTCAGTTCCATCTTTTTTAAGAACTTTGCCCAAGCCCCTAAAGTAATTGTTATCGAGAGAAGAGCCTCGCGTAAGGATCACGCCCACATCAATCGCGCCTGCATCATAAAAAGCAGAAAACGCGAATAAGTCCCGATCGTAGGTCTGGTCCTTACTGTTCCATTCAAGGTCGACGGCTACCCGATCCCTGAGGAAATCAATCCTGTGTCCATCTAGAAAGCCATTTATTCTGTAATCGATAATAAGATTATCTTTCTTCTTTTTTTCTTTAAGTAACCGGACGTGGAGGTCGGCGAGTATTCTGGTTTCTTCCCAACCATCATATTCAGCAAACAATTTGTCCACGTACTTAGCGACCTCACTTTTGTTTTCGCCCGGCATGCGAATCATTCGTTTCGATATGCGAAATTTAGTCAGGCTCGCAGTTATTTGATCGAAATGCTCTGGGAAGCCGTTTGCCAATATCGACGCGGCGTTCCGATAACTAAATATTTCGAACTTACCTGTGACGGAAGTGGGAAACAGTTCCAAGACCGTCGATTCAAGGTCGGCTCCACGCCCCGTCGAAACATCGTCGATTAAACCTTCAGAAGGCACGTCGGTCAGTCGGCAGCATCAGAAAAAGAATTGTACTTGTATGTGTCCCAAGTCGGCTTGTAGTCGGAATCAGCTTGATTGCCCCAAACGGTCCAACCTTCTTTAATCCCTCTGCCGAAGAGTTCCAAAAACGGACCAGGGCTGCAATTTTCAATAATTTCGTATTGCTCGTCCGGTTTCCTGGAATGCTCCCGTTTCCGAGAACTGAAAAGATTGACCTGACGACGGCCAGGCGCCAGAGTTCGAGCATTCTTTCCCCGGACGCCGAACAGAACCATTTCTGTGACGTTCCTAAAATAGAACCCGACGCCTCGACCATCTGAACCACCGTCTTTGCGAACCTTATGCCATATCAGGTTCGACTTGTACTCAAACCCCCAACTGCTGAGAACGCGTAAACCCTCAGGCAAAAGTGCGTTCGGGACCCAGAGGTAACAGTGTGCTGTATCTGCAAGGTGCGCTTCTATCGGAAGGTCGCAAATTTCTTCTATGGAAAGTGTCGGATACCTTGCCAGCCGACGATGTTCAGGAGCGACTTTTCCTGTGCGGTTTGTAAAACGCCACGGAGGATCCGCAACGATTGTCGCGAATCGAGACCCTCCCAAAAACCTGCGTAAGTCTTCTGAAGGGGAGGTCAAACCCGCAATGTCTTGTGTTTCAAGGCAGTCTGGTGACATATTTGTTGTTCCCCATTCGTTCTAGCTAATGGTATCATACGTTCCGTAGATGACAAACCTGATTTCTGCCCTTTGCTTGCATCAACTTACTTTATTGATTGCCAATATAATTTGCTTGATGGCTTGTCAGACTTCCTGCACTTGGCTACACGAACCGCTTGACCTCATTGCTCACTAATTCCGAAATCATGCGCGCCGAAACCGAAGCCACCGTCGAGCAGATCAAGCAGTCCCTGGAACTGCTGAGGAGGCATCTTTGACTACGATGCCGCGCAGCTCAAACTCCAGGAACTGAATGCCGAGGCGGAAAACCCGGATTTATGGAACGATCCGGCCAGGGCCCAGGCGGTGATGCGCGAACGCAACCGCCTGGAAGGTGGAATCAATGCGATCGACGAGGTCACGCAAGAGCTGGAGGACAGCGTCGAGCTGATTGAACTGGGCGATGCCGAGGGCGACAGCGAAGTCGTCGCCGAGGCCGAGGCGACGCTCGATGCGCTGAAAGCCCGGGCCGCCCAGGCGGAGCTCGAGACCCTGTTGTCCGGCGAAGCCGACGCCAACGATTGCTATTTGGAAGTTCATGCCGGCGCCGGCGGCACCGAAGCCCAGGATTGGGCTGAGATGCTGCTGCGCATGTATGCCCGCTGGGCCGAGGCCCACGGCTACAAGGTCGAATGGTTGGAAGAAAGCCCCGGCGAGGAAGCCGGCGTCAAGTCTGCGACCCTGAAGGTCGCGGGCCACAACGCCTATGGCTGGTTGAAAACGGAAAGCGGCGTGCATCGCTTGGTCCGTATTTCGCCCTACGATTCCAGCGCTCGGCGGCATACCAGTTTCGCCTCGGCCTGGATCTATCCGGTGATCGACGACAGCATCGACATCACCATCGAGGACAAGGATCTGCGCGTCGATACCTATCGCGCGTCCGGCGCCGGCGGCCAGCACGTCAACAAGACCGACAGCGCGATCCGCATCACCCACCTGCCGACCAACATCGTCGTGCAATGCCAAAACGACCGGTCACAGCACAAGAACCGGGCCCAGGCCATGAACATGCTGAAGGCCCGTCTGTATGAGGCCGAACTGCAAAAACGCGAGGAAGAGGCCCAGGCGCTGAACGAGGCCAAAACGGACATCGGCTGGGGCCATCAGATCCGGTCCTATGTCCTGCAGCCATATCAGATGGTCAAGGATTTGCGGACCGAGATCGAAACCTCGAATACTCAAGCCGTGCTGGATGGCGACCTGGACGCCTTCATGGCCGCCGCCCTGGCGGCCCGGGTCAAGGGCGGCGACGAGACGGCCTAGATGTTTAGCCCCGGCATTCGCCGCTCTGGTTGATCGGGCTGCGGCCGAAGCCGATGGCGAAGCTATCGCCGTCGGGCCAAAAAACGATTTTCCCGGGGTCGACAGCAGCGCTGGCCTTGGCTTCGCGGTCGAGCGCAACCGGCGTCGGGAAATAGACTTCCTCGCTCCAGGTGCTGGCCACGGCGTCGAACGGCAGGGTGTCCCAGATCGCCGTCGCCGTGGGCGTGTCGCGCAAATTGGCGGTGATCACCAGGCCGCGGATGGTCATCTTGATGGTCTTCATCGCCGCCGTTCCCTCCGTCGTCGGCCCCCTTGGGCGCCGTCCCGGCGCCTCATCACGGAACGGTCGGGGGTGTCGATTGCCCGGCCGGCCGAGCAATAAGCGCAAGGCCCTGTGCTTATTCGCCGTGCCGGGCGCAATTTCCTGGTCATGCCGCGGGCCGGGCGGCAGGATCGAGGCGATGGCGATTTGCAACGGAGGGAGCAATGGCGGAAGACGAAGTACCGCCGGCCACGGACACGCCGGCCATGGACGCCTCGCCAGCGATCGATTTGGCGGAGACCGGCGCGTCGATCAGCCTGCCGCTTGATCCGTTCCTGGCCTTCCCGGGGGTCGATCCGGCCGAGATTTCGGTGCTGATCGTCGGCGGCCTGGGCCGCGGTATCGCGCTATCCGCGGGCGTCGACAACGGCGACGGCACCGCGACCTTGCTTGCGCAGGACGTCAGTCCCGAGGCCGGGTTGCGAATGCGCTTTCCCGCCGGCGCCACCGGCCCGCATACCTTCGCCATCACTGCGATTTCCAATGACGGCCATGTCAAGACGGGCAGCCTGACAATGGAACCGGGTCTGGCTTCGGTGGAGGACAATTTGGTCTTCGAGGTCGAGGCCCCGGTGTCCCTCGACGAAGGTCGGCGCGCGGGGTTTCCCTTGGCCATCGGGTTCGCCGCCGGCCTCAACCGCATGGTCGGCGATCTGGAATTGACCCTTGGCGGGATTCCCCGGGCCGTGCATCCGACGGGCGGTGCGCCGCTGGGGGACGGCCGCTGGCGCTTGATGGACGCCGACCTCGCGGGTTTGAGCCTTGTCGTTCCGGCCGGTCAGGGGCCGTTTCAGGCGACCCTGATCGCCGATGCCCGGGGACAGTCCGGCGGCCGCATCCTGGTCGAACGTCGCGTCCTGGTGGGCCTTGCCGGACGCAGTGTTCTCGACCCGGCCATCGGCGCGGCGCCGCCGACCCAGCCCGAGCCTCCCGCCGCACCGCCGGTCGTGGCCGCCCGGACGGCCCCGCTGGCGCCGCCCCCGGCACCCGCTCCGGCAGCGCCGCCGCCGATGCCCGACAGCCCGCTGTATCGCCACGCCCGCA
>JANQIJ010000044.1 GCA_028282185.1 Rhodospirillales bacterium | reverse complement strand
GAACAACATTCGGCCCAGGTCGTCTTTCTCCTTGGAATACAGGTTGTCCTCGGGGAAGGGAATTTCAGTCGGTCGCTGATACTCGGCCTTCATGGCGGCCAAATCCTGCGCCCCGGCCGCGCTGGGCAGCCAAAAAGCAAGGGCAATCGACGCGCCGGCGATCAATTTGATTAGACTCTTCATGGGTCAACCTCCTGAAGGGGTATTGGCATCGTTAGGTCGGATGTTCATGGAGCCGGTTTGTCTCCGACGGTTTTTTGTCAGGGCCTTAACGATGGCCCGTTGACTATCTGGACTTTCACCCACCCTTTGAGATTCTCGAAAAATGTCTCGTTATTTCGCGGAAATGCGGACCTCATCAGGCATGAAGAGCATGTGGTCCGTCTTCCGCCCGAACTCCTCGTGGCAGCCCATGCAGAGCTGCTCGGAAAAATCGGTATCGGCTTCGACCTTGCTGAGATCGACGGTCGCGGGCCAGATCATTTCATAGCGCCAGTCACCGGTCTCCTTGCGCGACCCGTGTTTCAGCTTGGTCATGAAATAGACCGGCGCCAGTTCGATGGTGCCGCCCCTGGCCGTCAGCACCATGGAATACTTCGCAAGCACCGAGCCCTCCGGCATGGTGCCCGACTTCTCGTACTTGCCGTAGGCGCCGCCGATGTCATTGACCTGGTTTTGAACGTAGATGGCCTGAACGTCGTTCTCGTCCGTGAACCTGTTCAAATGGCCGGAAAGGTAGGGCCGGGTGTTATAGGCCTTCCAGGTCTTAAAAGCGGACGACGCGATTCCCGTCTTTTCAGGGAAACCGCGGTCCATGGCGCCCTTGTCAAGCAGGCATTGCCAGGCGGCGATCGCTTCCTCGGGCTTGAGGAACGGGTCGTAATCCTCTGCGTCCTCGCAAAACGCCAGTTTTGGGTTCTTCTCACATTGCGCCCGCTGGTCGAGAATTTTCGCGAACTCGTCCGCTATTCTTTGGACGCTGCACCCGGATGCGGCCCGGGCACCGTCGGCGGGGACGATCCATATGGCGCCGGCGATCGCCGCCATGCGTGTCATCTTAAGAATAAGGGAACCAAAGATACCGGACGCCGCTGCCCGTCTCGTTCCATATACTTTCATAACCGAGGAAGCCCCTATTGCTGATCAGCGGGACACACCACTGATTTGCTCCCTCCCCATATATACAACCTAAAGCATGGAGAGGTTGACGCCAAGAAATTGTTGTTCAATTGACAGTTCGGCGACCTAAGATCCGAACCACTGTTTATGTTTCCCAAGACCCGAAGCAAGTTTCATGCCGACTGCGGCGAATGCCATAATATGTCTGGTGCGCCCTTGAATTCAGCCGGACAATCGACCGCCCCGCTTGCCCAGCATGGTTTTTGCACGGCTTGCGGCCGTGGGATTGACTAAGGGTTCATGTAACTCCGAACGGATGGCGATGGAGACATTCGACCTCATTATCGTCGGCGCGGGACCGGCGGGTCTAAGCGCGGCGCATCGCGCGCATCACCGGGGCCTGAAGGCCCTCGTCCTGGAGCGCGCGGGCCATTTGGCCGATACGGTGCACAGGTACCAGCGGGGCAAGCTGGTGACCGACGGCCCCGCGCATCTTGCCAGGGGCTCGGACCTGCCGTTCGCGGAAGCGTCCCGGGAACAGGTGCTGGACGCGTGGCGGAAGGTCGCCGCCGACCTCTCGCTCCATATCCGTTTCCGCTCCGAGGTCGTTGCCGTCCGGCCGTCGGGCGGTGACTTCACGGTGGAGACCGCCGACGGCACGGGCTTCGTCGCCCGCAACGTGGTTTTCGCCGTCGGCGTGCACGGCAATCTCAACGTGCTGGACATCCCGGGCGCGGAATGGGAGGGCGTTCAATATGAACTCGCGGACGCCTCCTTGATCGAGGGCGAGCGCATCGCCGTCATCGGGGCCGGCGATTCAGCCATTGAAAACGCGCTGGCCCTCGCCGATCACAACGATGTCGTGTTGATCAACCGCAAGCCGGACATCCTGCGCGCGACCGAACGCAACCGGCGCACCATGGATCAACGCATCGCGGCAAAGCGGATCGGCTACATGGGGGAGGCCCGGCCGCTGGAAATCCGTCCCGGGGTCTTGCGGTTGGAAACACCCGAGGGCGATGCCGAAATTGAATGCGACCGCATCGTCGCCCGCCTGGGATCGACCCCGCCCAGCGGTTTTCTCGCGGCCGTTGGCGTGACATTGGACGGCGACGGCCCGGACGCCCGGCCAAGGATCGACACGAATTTTCAAGCCGCCCGGCCGGGTCTCTACCTGATCGGATCGGCGACCGGCTATCCCATGATCAAGCACGCCCTCAATCAGGGCCGGGAGGTAATCGACCACATTTGCGGCGATGCCGTGATATCGGCGGACCAACCCCTGTTGGAAACGAACCTGGGCTCACTGATGACCGGCGGCGTCGATGAAACGCTCGACCGCCTGGGCCGATCCATTCCCGTAATGCGGGAATTCACACCGATGCAGTTGCGGCGTTTGTTCCACCAGGTTCAAGTGCAGGACCACGCCCCGGGCGCGCGCATCTTCGACTGGGGCGAATACCCGGATGGCGTTTATATCGTCGCGCGGGGCGGCACCCTTGCCGAAACCAAGACCTCGGCGAAGGGCGTGACATTCGATTATGGAGAAGGGGCCGTTTTCGGCGAGACCCTGGCGATCAGCGGACGGCCCAGCGAGACAAGGGTGACCGTGGGCGCCGAGGGTGCCTCGCTCATCCGGGTGCCCAAGTACGTGTTTCTGAACTGGCTGCACACGGTGCCCGCCGTTGCCACGACCGTGGATCGCATGGCCTTGACCAAGACGTTGCGGCTTCATCTGTCGCCAAGCCTGACGGACGGCGCCTTGGCGCCTGTCTTGGATGAAGCGGAGGTGCGTAAATTCAAGCCCGGCGAAGCGCTGTTCCAAGAGGGGGACACCCCGGACGGCCTGCATGTCATCCGCAAGGGATCCGTGACCGTCTCAAAGAACGTCGGTGGCCGGGAAGCGATCCTCGCCTATTTGCCGGCGGGCCATTACATCGGAGAGATGGCGCTCATATCCGGTGAAAAAAGATCGGCCACCGTGCGGGCGGCGGTTCACTGCGAAACCGTCATGATCGGCGCCGGTCGGTTCCAGGAAATGATGAAGGACACCCCCGACCTTCTCAAGGAGGTGGAACATCAAGTCCTCAACCGGCTGGAAGAAAATGAAAGTGCCCGCGCCTCGGATATCGGTGTGGAAATGGCGGACTTTTTCACCCGGTACGGCATCGGCGAGGCAACCGATATTCTGGTCATCGACGAACAGCTATGCATCCATTGCGGTAACTGCGAGACGGCCTGTGCCGAAACCCATAACGGCACATCGCGCCTCGACCGGCGGGCCGGCGGCATGATCGCGGGTCTTCACGTTCCGACCTCCTGCCGGCATTGCGAGAATCCGTTGTGCATGATCGATTGCCCGCCCGACGCCATTCATCGAAACAGTTCCGGCGAGGTGTTCATCGACGAAACCTGTATCGGCTGCGGAAACTGTGCCGAGAACTGTCCGTTCGACGTTATCCAAATGGCCCAAAAACAACGGCCCGCCAAACCCGGTTTTCTGGCTTGGATGTTCGGTGCCGGGCGCGCCGAGGCCAGGATGCTGCGCCCCGGTGAGGGCGCCTTGGCGGCGATGGGAACCGCATCCCGGGCGTCATCGCCCAGGGAGACCTCGACGGCGGGCCCTCCGAATGCCGAGGGGGTAAAGGCCGGTGACGCGGGCGAGGCACTGGTCGCGGTGAAATGCGATATGTGCACGGATCTGTCCCACGGGCCGGCCTGCGTCGGATCCTGTCCCACCGGCGCGGCGATCCGCATGGGGCCGGAGGCTTTCTTCCAGGTGTCGCGCTCGCGCGGCCGGTTGACGGACTAGCGCGGGAAGGGTCGGGGCGTCCAACATGTTCCAATCGGTACTGAAACACGAAAGCGGGAAGTTTCTGAAACTCGGCTTGGCCATGGCGGCCATCGCCGCCGCCGTCTTCGTTCTCGCCGAACAAACCGGGAATGCGCGCTTTTCCTTCTGGCTGGATTATGTCTTTGGCCTCGGAGCCGGCGGCCTCGCGCTTTGGCTGGCCTGGTACGGCGTTCGCAGGCGGCGCTACGCGACGGGCGGGGGCAAACTGACCGGCTGGCTGTCGGCGCATGTCTACATCGGCCTTGCCGCGGTGATCGTAACGGCATTCCACGCCGGACCGGAATTCGGCGCCAACGTGCACACGCTTGCTTTTGTCCTGTTCCTTTTCACCAGCGCCAGCGGGGCGCTTGGCCTGATTTTGATCTTGGTTATTCCGCCCAGGATCGCGCGCACCGCCGACGGCAGAACCCTCGATGCCATGGTCCAACAGATCGCCGAGATCAACCGCGAAAGCAGGGCCCTGGCGTCACCGCTCGATGACGATGCGAACCGTCTTGTCCGCCGGTCGGTCCAATACACGCCGGTGACGGTCGGTTTTTGGCGCCGTCTGATGGGTTGGTACAACGACAGCTTCATGGAGGAAGCCGCCGTCGGCATGCGCCGATATGCCGAGGGCGGCGGGAAGAACGCGGATATCGCCCGCCAAATCGTGGTCCTGCTGGCGCGGAAATCGGATCTGCTGGCGGCCGCCAGGCGCCACGTCCAACTGCAGACCGTGCTCCAGGCATGGCGCGTCCTGCACATCCCGGCGACCTTGGCCTTCCTGGCGGCGCTGTTCGTTCATGTCTTCGTCGTCCACTACTACTGGTAATGGCATTCAGGGCTGGACAGGCGGGCATGGACATCGAAATCAGACATCTCAGACGGGGCGCCGGCGGCGCGGTCAACACCCAGACCGAGCGTCATTCCGGGCCTGAGCTTTCCATCGGCCGGGCAAGCCATCATGGCCTGCACTTGCCCGACCCCCGGCTGTTGTTGAACCACGCCGTGATCCGCGAAAAAGCCGGTCAGCCCTGGTTCCATACCGACGCGCCGGATATCACCCGGGTCGCCGGTGAAACGGTTTCTGAAATCGCCCTGACCCCGGGGCTCGTTCTGGCCCTGGGCCCCTATGAGATGACGGTGCTGGCCCCGGAACCGGGTCTTGACCTGATCGTCACCATGGAACTGGTCGTGCCGTTGGACGATGCGGCGCGGGTCATGCGGCGGACCCACGACGAAGCCATGGACAAGTCGGCAAGATGGCTCGCCTGGATTTCCGTTTTCTCGATTGTTTCGGTATTGGGCTTGGCTTTTTTCTGGCCGCTCGGCATCGAACTCTCGTCGGAGCGGTCGACGCCCGGCGCCGCGACCTGGGAGCGCGCGCAACTGACGGATCGCACGGCCTGGGACATTCGCCATATCTGGACCGTGGGCGCTTTGTCGCGGTCCCACGGGTTCATGGAACAGCAGTGCGAGGCCTGCCATACCAAGGCTTTTACCGGCGTTCCCGAGGAAAGCTGCGCCGTCTGTCATACCGACATCGCCCATCACGCCGACCCGGACGACCTCACGATGCCGGATATTCAAGACACGGCTTGCGGGGCCTGCCACCGGGAGCACGACCCGGCAGGCACGATCGTGAACGGATCGCAGGCGTTCTGCGCCGACTGCCATGCCGGCGACGCCCTGAAACAAGCCGGCGTCACGCTGGACCCAGCCCGCGATTTCGGCCTCGGTCATCCGTCGTTCAAGCCCCGCGTGGCCATCGATGCCCGGGAGTTGAAGTTTGCCCGCCTGCCCCTGACCAGGCCCGGCGGCGTCAAGCAGGACACGTCTTTCCGCTTTCCCCACCATGTGCACCTGACGAAACAGGCCAATACGCAACTCGGGCCCGACGCCGAACGCGTGCTGGCCTGCGGCGACTGCCATGTGCCGGAAGAAGACGGCCCCCGCATGCGCCCGGTCGACATGGAAAAGCATTGCCGCGAATGCCACAAATTGGAGTTCAAGTCCGGAACGGCCAGCCGGCCCCTGCCGCACGGTGACCCCTATGGCGTTCAATTGGTGGTGTCCGACATCATTCGTCAGGCCGAGATCGAACAGACGCGTCTGCGGCTCAAGTATTCACCCAAGCCGCCCGATCCCAAAAACCTGCTGGCGGACCTGGAAGACCGCGTCGCCGGGAAAGTCGAGAACAGCCTGGGGGTCGTCTTCGCCAACACTTGCGGCACCTGCCATACGGTGCGCGCCGGCGGCACCGACGACGCACGGAAGTTCCACATCGATCCCGTCATCATTCCCGATCACTGGATGGTGAAGGCCCGCTTCGATCATCGGGGCCACGAAACGATTCCCTGTCTGCAATGTCACCAGGCAAAGACATCGACCAAGGCCCAGGACCTGCTGTTGCCCACGCTGCGGACCTGCCAAGGGTGCCACGGCGGTGAAGCCGCAACCAACAAGGTGCGCTCGACCTGCATAATGTGCCATCGGTTCCACCTCCCGGGACACCCTTCCATGGCGGAACAGGACCTGTCGGCCGCGCCGGGATGACCCGCGGTTGAAACGCAAGCGGGCAATTGGGAGTGTATTATTTTCTAGGCAAAATCGGGCCTGTCCGTTTCTGACCCCCCACCACCAGGGGGCCTGGAAGTATGGCGGGTCGCCGTTACGCTTCCGCCTGCCGGATTCCCTCCAAACATTGGCCGACGAAGTCCGCCGGCATGTTCAAGGCCTCGAAATAGCGGCGCGGGCCTTCGACGAATCCCGGATGGAGCTTCGCGAGCGCTTCCATGGCGCGGCGGGCGTCCTCGATCCTGCCGAGCCGGCCGTTGATCATCGCCAACAGGACCAGGGACGGCGAATAGTCCGGGATGGCGCCCTTGCGGGCCTCGATCAACGCGTCTTCGAAACGGCCCTTGCGGTAATGATCAAGGGCGAAAACGATCCGGAACCATCCGGGATGGACCGGCGCCAGGGCAATTGCCTTGCGGGCCAGGGCCAGGCCCCGCTCCCACTCGCCGGTCAGATAGGCGTAAATCCCCACATCGGCGACCATGTCCGCATGGTTGGGGTTGAGGTGCAGGGCGCGTTCGGCCGCGGCGCGGAACTCCTCCACATCGCCCCGGACGAAGGCCGCCGTCATGAGCGCCTGCTGGGCGAGCGAACTGACCGGTTCCAGTTCGACCGCCCGCCGGGCCGCCGCATAGGCCTCGGCGACGGGATCCGCGCCCTCTCGGGAATTGACGTGGAGACGGCCTTCTTCGGCGTAGATCAAGGCCAGCGCCGCCCAGGCGCTGGCGTAGTCGGGCTGCCGCGCCACGGTCCGCTCCAGGCTTTCCCGGGCTCGCAAGTGGGCGTCGTGAATGTCCGATCCCATCCAATAGGCATGAAACAGCAGAACGCTCTCATAGGCGTCCAGATCGTCCGGCGCCTTGCGCCGGACGGCGCGGGCGCGGTCCCGGCCGATGGCGCCGAAGGGCCTGGCGACGGCGGCGCTCACGTGGTCGGCGATTTCGTCCTGAATGTCGATCAGGTCCTGTGACGACATGTTTCGGTCATAGGTCTCGGAAAACACATGGGCGCCGAACCGGGTTTCGAGCAGTTGCGCGGTGACGCGGACACGGTCTCCCGCCCGGCGGATGCTGCCTTCCAGGACATAATCCACGCCCAGGTCCCGCCCGACATCCCGCACATCGACGAACCGCCCCTTGAATTGAAAAGTGGAATGGCGCGCCATGACGAACAGGTCGGTGAAGCGCGACAAGTCGTTCAAAATTTCCTCGGTCATGCCGTCGGCGAATAGCTCGTCTCCGGGTTTGTCGCTCATGCTGTCGAAGGGCAATACGGCGATGGCCGGGCCGCGCGGCAGGTCGGCCAAGGGCTCGGGCGTGGCGCGCGGCGCCGCCGGTTCGGCGGGTTCCGGCTTCGAACGGCGAAAACAGGGGGCATAGGCCCCTTTCGGAAGCTCGATCCGCACCGGGTCCCCGGCCCCTTCGTTCAAATAGTAGGAATCCAGCCGCCGGCGCAGGCGGCCCGCCTCGACCCGGACGATATTGGAGTCCTTCGGGTCGAAATCGGCCGGGCGCTCGAACACTTCCACGGCCAGGGTGTATTCCTTCAACCGGTCGGCCGAGCCGGCCAGGGACTGGCCGACCACGAAATCCAGGAACCGGCTCATCCGCCGGCTGCCCGAGAAATGCTCGCTTCCGAGGATCTTGGCCAATTGCGCCCGCACCGCGGTTTCGTCGGGGCCCCGCGCCGCGTCCGGCCCGCCGGTCTCGAACGCCGTGACAGTTCCTTGCCGCGGGCCGCCTTTGGACATCGCCGTTCCTTTCCCGGGTATTCTGACAGGGAATGCCAGTCGGACCAACTCCCTGATACGCGCCCCGTTACCTCAGAAGTTACGGTAACTGACTTCGTCCGCCTTTCCGTCCGGCCTAGGGTCCGCCCCACCAAACGCCGCCGACCAAGCGTCGCCGATCCCGCGCCATGGCGCGGTCGGGAAAACGGCCGGGGATTTAAGGAAAAAGGACGAAGCCGATGCAGATCAAGCAACTGATCGCCCGCCTCGCGTTGGGCGAGACCAGAAACAGCCAGGAAACCCTGACCTTCGGGCAATCGGGGCATGCGGTCGCCATCTTTCGGCCCCACGGCAGCGCCACATGCCGGGCCGCCGAGGCCTTTCGCCGGCGGTTCGCCAAGGCGGCCGAACGGGGCACACCCATCGTCGTCGATCTCAGCGCCGTAAGCCGCATGGACAGCGCGTTCCTCGCCGTCCTGGTGGAAGGCAAGAAGCTGGCCCAATCACAAGGTCGGTCCTTTCAGGTCCGGGGCGCCGATGGCCGAACCCGCGCCCTCATCGACATGGCCCGGCTGGGGCCGGTCTTCGACCTTGGCTTGGAAGCGCCCGAGCTTTCCATGGCTGCCTGACGGCCCAGGCGCAGGAGAACACCGATGACCCTTCGAAACGCCAAACGCCCGTCGCCCAAGCGAACCGCGGCCGCCGCCGTGGCGCTCTCGCTGCTGGCCGGCGGATGCGACGACACCCCGCAATCGGAAGGGGCCGCCGAGCCCCTGGCGCGGCCGGTCTCGTACATGACCCTGGAGAAAGTCGATCCCAGCCGGCAGTCCGTGGTCGCGGGCTCGGTGGAATCCTGGAAGAAGGAACTGATCGGCTTTCAGGTCGGCGGCCGGGTGGAGACGGTCCGCGAGCCGGGCGCGAACATTCGGGGGCGCCTGGTGGACGGGGCCGGCAAGGTCGTCGAGGCCGGAACCCTCATCGGATCGGTCGAGAACAAGCGCTTCGAACTGCGCGTCGCCGAGGCCCAAGCCCGGGTCGGCGGCGCCGAGGCCGAACACGGCCGCGCGCGAACGGAACTGAAACGCCAGGAACGGCTTCTCGCGAAGGGCGCCAGCGCCCAGAAACGGGTCGATACGGCCCGGGCGGCTTTCAAGACAACGCGCGCGCGCCTGATCGAGGCCCGGGAAGCCCTGCGCCAGGCCCAGGTCGACGCCGCCGATACGAAGCTCTACGCCCCCTTCGACGGGCAGATTTCGAGGATTCACGTCATTCCCGGCGGCTACGCCGAGAAAGGACAGCCGGTCGCCACCGTGCAGATGATGGACCCCATGAAGGTGCAGGTGGCGGTCTCGCCCGACACGGACGGCGCCATCAAGTCGAACAACCTGATGAACGTCTACGTGGACGGCGTGGAGCGCCCGCTGGCCGGCTGAGTCTGGAACAAGGATACCGTGGCCGACGCCGCGACCCGCACCTTCATGGTCACGCTTCTGGTGCGCAACCGGCAAGTGGAAGATGCCCCGCCCATGGACCTGAAAGGCAAGGATTTTCATCGCGTCGGGAGCCTGTGGAACCTGGAATCGGAAAACGACGACGGCGCCGCGCCCTTCTTCACCAACGGCGAGACCTTGCTCAAGGACGACGCGGGATACTTCGTCTGGAAGGCGGCGGGCCTGGACATAGCCCAGGCACCCCGACCAGAAGTCAGGGCTACTGTTGACGGTCAGTAACGACTGCTCTGTGCGGGGTTTTCCAAGCCCCAGAGCCGTGCGTCGCGGCTCCGGGACGGAGTCTCGCTCAAAGCGAGGGGGATTGGAAGTGTTTCACTAGGCTATTTTGACTCTAATGATACAACCAGCAGCTCAGAAAAAAGACGGTGCCGCTCTTGGCCCGTTCAGTCCTTGACCATATAGACCGTGAGGGGCGTTTTCCGACCTTTTAGGGTGGCTTTGCCGACTTCGACGTAGGCCATGTTAGAGCCGATATCCTGAACCACGGAGTCACTGATCAGGATTGTCGCCCCCTTTCGTTTCAAAATGTCGGAGCCCAGAGATTCTATCCGCTGACAGACGTTCACGGCATCGTCGACGATGGTGTAGTTCATGCGGGTCGGGGCGCCGATGTTGCCGACAAGCGCCTTTCCCCGGTGGATGCCGATGCGGATATGCACCGGGTCGAGACCTTTTTCCTGGCGCCGGTGGTTCTCCCATTCGAGCGCGCGGGCGATGCGCAACGCCGCGTTAACCGCCCGCTGAGAGGGATTGTCCACTTCGACCGGCGCGCCCCAAAACGCCATCAGGGAATCCCCGATATACTTATCGATGGTCCCGTCGAAGAGTTCGACCTGTTCACCCAGAATGCGAAAATGCTCGTTGAGCAGTTCCGCCACCTCGGCGGGGCTGTGCTTTTCAGAAATCGTCGTGAAACCGGCGATGTCGGTGAACATGATGGCGATCTCACGTTCCTCCGACCGCAGGGTGCCGCCGCCAAGTCGGAAAATTTGGTGCACCAGCTTCTTCGGCACGTAGGCCTCGAAATACGCCAAGCCCTTTTCCAACATGGCGAAGGAACGCGACAGGTCATCGATCTCGCGGATGCGACTGCGGGGAACGGTGCCCGCCGCCGTCAGGTCCATCGCGGCCAGCCGACGGGAGGCCTCGGCGCCGCGGACAAGCGGCCGCGTCAGAGCATTGCCCATGAAGAAACACAGAATGACGGCGCCGAAGAGCACGCCAAGTCCGGCCAGGACGGCGATGGTATTACGGTCCTGAAGGGCGGCCAGGTCGTCGGCCTTGAACCAGACGCCGGCAAGCCAGGGCTCGCCGCCAAGCCCTTCGACCCACCGGTAGCTGGCGACGAAATCGGCACCACCGAGGGTCATCTGCGACAGGCCCTCGGCCGGGTCGTCGTCGTCGCTGGCAAGGCCGGCATCGATGGCCAACGACCAGAGGGTCTCAAGCGCCGCCGCGCCGCCCGCGGACGACAGGCCGGGGTCGATGACGATCTCTTGCGGCCCGCCCAGGACGAACGGAACACCGCGCAGCGCAATGGCCGCGTTGGTGAGCGCTCGTGTCAGATCGCCAACCGGCACCGTCGCGCTCCAGGCGCCGGCGAAGGCCCCGTTCCGGCTCACCGGATCCCAGATTTCGAACGCATCCGTTGACGTCGTCTGTTCGCCCTGGCGGCGAAACCGGATCGCGCCGGAAGCGTCCTGAAGGCGTTGCAAGACATCGCGATAATGCGGGTCGTCGGCGCGCTCGCTTTGGGTGAACCGATGTTGGTCGAGCCCGTCCCTTTCCAGGGCGTGTTCCACGGAATCAGCGTTTACGAAGGCAACGCGGGATAGGCGCGGCGCGGCTGCCAGCGCGGTCCGAAGCACCCGCTCGATCTCCGTGGCGTCGGCGGAGCGAACCGCCCGGGGGCCCCATATTACGGCCATCCGCTCGATCAGCATTTCAGCGGCCAGCAACACCTGGGAAAGTTCCTGTTCGATGGCATCCATGACCAGGGCCGCTTTCTCCTGGCGCAGGTCCTCCGTGCTGCGCGTCGCGGCGGACCATTGGAGCCAGGCGACAATGCCCACCGCCGTGATCAAGATCACGGCGACCATGGCGGACAACAGAACCGACAGTCGAACCGTCGTCCGCCCGGCGGGCGACAGGCCGGACAGGGACTCGGGCGGCAGCGGCTCCGCGCCCGGACCGGTTCGCGCCGGTTCCTCCAATGGCGGGTCGATCTTGTTCATTGGCGGGTTGCCCGGCCCGTCAACGGATGGCCGTCGGGTTTTCCAGGGGCCGGTTCATGTGCTTAACCCCTTTTGCCGCTCGGCGGCGATCTCTTCCACCGCCTTCTCGACAGTTTTCTAGATCTTCTCCAGGCTCTGGACCTCGGCTTCCAAAGCCTCCATCTCGGCCTGATAATCCGCCTCCAGCACCTCGATTTGAGCATCGACCGCCCGGCGTTTCTCGCCCAGCTTGCGGCGCTTGACCTCGACATCCTCGCGCCGCCGCAGGTCCCGCAGCCGGTCCTTGGCTTCCTGGCCATGGCGGGCGCTGCCGATGATGACGCTGTCGACGCTGATGTAGGCGTCGACGATGGAAATCCCGGCCTTGGTGAAATTGAATTCGCGGACCAGTTTGGAATGGCTCATGCCCCTGGATTTCAGAACCTGGATGACATTGTTGCGCTCGGCGTTTTGTTCCAGGACGCGGAGCAGGATCAGGGTGTCGGCCATGGACGATGTGGACAGGCCGCTCATCTGATCCGAATTTCCGCCGGCGACTTGATTGGTGACCAAGGTGGTGACGCCATTGGCCCGCAGATGATCGGTAATCCGGACCAGCATGGACGTGACCTCGATCTCATCGCCAACGGACGTCAGCGAGGAAATGGGATCGATCACGGCGACGTCGGGATTGGCGATTCGCACGGCTTCCTGAATGGCCGTCAGATGGCCTTCCACCCCTTGTTGCAGGGCCCTGGCGGCATGGAATGTCAACAGGCCGTTTTTGACCCAGGGGTCCAGATTGATGCCGATAGACCGCATGTTGCGGATCAGCTGGGACGGCGATTCCTCGTATGTCACGAATAGCGCGCGTTCTCCCCGGGCACAGGCGGCGTTGACGTAGGCGGCGCCAAGGCTGGATTTGCCGGCGCCGTGGCGGCCTATCTCTTGCTGGCGGTGTTCTGGACCGTCGCCGGCATGATGATCGAGAGCCTGGCGCCGGGCTCGTTCTCCACGGGCGCGCAGACGCCCCGGGCGGGCTGGATCGACCTGCTCTATTTCAATCTGGTGACCCTGACCACGCTGGGCTACGGCGACGTGCTTCCGGTGACGCCCGTTGCCCGCGTCTGGTCGGCCCTTGAAGCCGCTCTCGGCACGCTCTACCTGACCATCCTGATCGCCCGATTGGTGAGCCTCTACACATCGCGCCCCTGAGCACGGAACCCGCGCCTCGCGACGTGGATCCTGGGGCCCCGAACGTCCCGACCCGCCTGAACTCATGCGGTATGCTTAGTTCGGTATTTTCATTCGTTCATTGTTGTTCACACGATAGGACAAACTCTCGATGTAAGAGCGCCACCCGGCAAACGCCGTAATGTCCTCAGCGTTCCGCACACCATAGCCTTCGCACAGAAATCCCAGGACATCGGTCCCGTCCGCGAGTTCAACTCGGCCCACGCCCAACGGCGGGCGAATACCGTCGATGAATGCACCCAACGACTGTGCCGGAATGTCCCACAGTTCCAGTTCTATGGATGCACCGTTTTCCTGACGCACAAGTCCCGGGCGCGAAACCGGGTTTTCGTTCAATGCGTAAAAACGATAAAGCGGAGCCGTTCTTGCCGAACCGGCAAGGACGCCGCCGCGATCGGTCAGTTGATGGTTCAAGGGTTGCCCAGACAGATGCGCCCCGCAAACCGCGAAAAGCACGGTATCGACAGAGCGGGAAGAATCTGTTCCGGCGATGAACGCGTCTTCTGGAATGGGTTGGCCGGTGGCACCGAGAGACGCCACCATGCTCCGTTGTATTTGAGATGCGATTTCCAAAAGCATCGTCTCGCTGCCTTGACGCCCGATCAAGGACACGCCAAATGGCAAACCGGCGTCGGAAACGAACCCGGCGGGGGTGGCGACGGCGCAGAGCTCCAATAAATTCACGAAATTGGTATAGATGCCGAGTTCTTTGTTCTTGATGATCGGATCCGCATTGACCGCATCGATCAATGGATGGCCCGGTGCCGTCGGCAACAAAAGGAAATCGACACGATCCAAAATTTCATCGCATTCCCTTCGGAGTTCCTGCAGCCGATACCGGGCCTCGAACGTATCAAGCGCTGTAAACTCATCCCCCTTCGCCAAGATTTTCCGAATGACAGGAAGAACGGAATCAGGATCTTCGTCGGCTAGCTTTTTGACGGCGTGAGAACGCTCGGCAACCCAGGGCCCCTCGTAAAGAAGTGATGCGGTTTCGGCGAATGGACCGTAGTCGAAGAACTCGGCTTCGCCGCCCATCGACCGAACAAAGTCCGTCACCGCTTGGCAAGCCGCCTCGTAACCGGAGTTTCCGAAAAACGCCAACTGACTGGCGTTCGGCAATCCAAACTTGAAAACGGGTTCACGGACCGGTGCATTTTGCGGCTTGTCACGCGACCATTCATCGGAAGGATCCGGCTCACCCACAACGTCCAGAACGTCCGACGCATCCGCCGGGGTCAATGCAAAAATTGAAACACAATCGACTGACTTGCAGGCGGGAACGACGCCGCGAACGCTGATGCGCCCGAACGACGGTTTGAGCCCGACGATATTATTGAAGGCAGCCGGAACCCGACCCGAGCCCGCGGTATCCGTACCGAGCGCAAAGGTTGCCAGGCCGAGCGCCACGGCGACGGCCGACCCGGAGCTGGACCCGCCTGAAACATATCGCGGGTCAAAGGCATTTCGGCATGCCCCCCACGGTGAACGCGTGCCCACAAGACCGGTGGCGAATTGATCGAGGTTCGTCTTCCCGATCAAAAGAGCGCCGGCTTCTCTAAGCCGTGCAACGGCAAAGGCATCGTGCTCGGGCATATAGGCGAACGACGGGCATCCGGCCGTTGTTTGAAGCCCTGCCGCGTCGATGTTGTCCTTGACGACGAAGGGCATTCCCCAAAGGGGCTTGTCAGCGTCGTATGCGCCTAAAGCTTCGGCCTCGGCAATCACCTCCGCCATGGCGTAGACGCTTATGAAAATGTTGTGATCTTCATATTTCGATATGCGCCGGTAGATTTCAGCGACCACATCGGCGGGGGCCATACCGTCCGCATATACCTTGCGAAGATCGAGGATCGTCAAAGAAAGTCGTTCCATCATAGAAGCAACCGGCGATAACTAGGGGATTTGAGAGACAAAGGTTTGGCTATTCGAAACCGTGCCGAAAACGCCACCTTGCATCTTGACCATTTTTATCGCTGCGTCGTGGTTGCCCCTGTCCGTCGCGCCACAGCAATCTTCCAGAATGAGGCACTCAAACCCCCTGTCGTTGGCCTCTCGCATGGTGGTGTGGACGCAGACATCGGTGGTTATGCCTGTCAGGACGATGTTCTCGACGCCACGGGTCCGCAACAGCAACTCGAGGTCCGTTGCGCAAAAGCTGCCCTTTCCCGGCTTGTCGATGATCGGTTCGCCGGGTTCCGGTTTCAGTTCATCTATGATTTCCCAGCCCGGCTCTCCTCGCACGAGAATCTTGCCGCAAGGTCCGGGATCGCCGATCCCGGCGCCGATCTGTTGCGATCGCCACCTCTTGTTCGGCGGGAGGTCGGACAGGTCCGGCCGGTGGCCTTCGCGCGTGTGGATGACGTGATAACCCTTTTCACGCATCGGTTTCAGGACTGATTTTATCGGTTCAATCGCGACGCGCGTCAGGTCGAGGTCGTACCCCATGGTATCGACATAGCCGCCCGGACCACAGAAATCCGTCTGCATATCGATAACGATAATGGCCGTGTTTTCCGGACGCAGGTCCCCATTGTAAGGCCAATCGTATGGGTCCGCCGATATTGTAGACATCTTGCCCCGTTTCACTCCATCGTTGAGGAAGACTGGTGACCTAGCGCGTAACGCCGATTAACCGGTCCCGCGTCACGAGCGCTTCCAGCTCGGACGTGGCCAAATCCGCCAGGTTTGCCGGAGGCTCGGGCAGGACCAGGTAACGCATGTCCGCGTTGCTGTCGTGAACGACCAATTCCATGTCATCGGGCAAAACCGTCCCGAACTCCGCCAGCACCCGGCGCGGTTCGCGAACCGCCCGGGCCCGATAGGCCTTGGATATGTACCAGGAGGGAGGCTGGCCCAATATCGACCGGGGGTAACAGGAACACAGGGTACAGGTGATCAGGTTATGCGTTTGGGGCGTGTTTTCCACGACGATGATTTGCGCTTCACCGACCGCTATACCGATATCACCGATCGCCTGCTTCCCGTTCTCAAGCAATCGGTCCTTGTATTCCGCGTCGGTCCAGGCGCGGGCAACGATGCCGGCGCCTTGATGGATGCCTGGCGACTCCAATTTCTCGATCGCCTTAGCGACCTCGGGCGCGGTCAATAAACCACGCGCGATCAAGACAGATTGCAGGGCGTCGATGATAATTTGGCCCTCGAGATTGCCGGCATCATCCTCAACGATCAGGGCTTCATGATCATCGTGGATGTGATTATGAGAATTCTCTTCCGATTGCATCAGGCCCTCGCTTCTTGATGCCCCGAGGCCTCAAGCCAGTGATCATAAATTTCGATAACCAGACTATCGCCCTCGGGCTGGTCATCGCCGGGCCAGAGCTCTCGCTGGGCGAACTTGACTCGGTATAGATCGACAACCGGTCCTCCGGTGTCGCCGATCGCCAAGTCCTCGGGGTTTAAGTAACTCCCGCAGTAGCGGACAACCTCGCCACGTTTACCTCGGACGTAAAACGGTATTCGAACGTGACCGGATTTTCCAAGATGGATAACGCGCACCGGATCGCCATCCCGAAATCGCCGTCCGGCATGATCAATCCGGGTCATGGCCTATCCGTTCCGCCTGAAGCCTGTCGCCAGACTTCGCGTTTTTCTAGGATTGCGGCGTCCAACTCTTCCCGGGTGATGACCTGTTTCTCGATCAAGACGTCGACCATTGCCTCCAATCGACGTCGATAGAACGAAAATGCTTTGTATTTGTCAGCACCGAAGCTTTCAAAACCACGCCTCATTTCATCCAGCGAGATGATCCGGCGTGTCCCGTCCCCGAGCAGGTCTCGAACGGCTTCCGTTTGTTTTTCCCAATGCATCCAAGGGAGTTCGGTCCTGGGAATCTGCCCGGCGTCGTCGCCGCCAATGTCGTGATACCCGCGTGGGCTGTTGTCAGGGTCGTCGTCTTGTGCTGTCGCCATCGTCGGAACTCTTCCAATCAGTTTGCAAGCTCATCAACTTTCGCTTCCTGCTGAAAAATTTTCAAACACTCGCTTCGCAGTTCAACGAATGCAGGTTCCGTCAGTGTGCTTGCATTTCGTGGCCGCGGCAGACTGTTGTCGACCAATGCCGCGACCCGGGTCGGGCGCCGTGAAAGCAATAGAACCTTGTCGGCCATTTGCACCGCTTCTTCCAGGTCGTGGGAGACCAACACCATTGTCGTGTTTGTCTTTTGAAAGACGGCCTGCAGCTTCTCACGCATGAGCAGCGTCATTTCATAGTCGAGCGCCGAAAACGGTTCATCGAGAAAAAGGACGTCGGGCTCCAAAGCCAGCGCACGAATAATCGAAACGGCCTGTTGCTGACCGCCCGACAATGTGTAGGGATAGGCGTTCAAATCGATGCGTATCCCGAAATCCTCGATCAGTTGTTCAATGCGTTCTTCCCGTTTCTTCTTCGAGTATCCGTGCCGGTCCAACGGGTACCGAATGTTGTCGATCGCCTTGCGCCACGGGAACAGCGCTTCCCGATAGTTTTGAAAGACGTAGGAAATTTTTGTTTCCTCAATTGTCATGCCATCGTAAAGCACTTCCCCCCCGTCACGGGGCATCAGGCCGGAAATCATATTGATCAATGTGCTCTTACCGCAGCCATTCGGCCCGAAAATGCTCGTGAACGTACCAAGCTCAAGTTCCAGATCGAAGCCGTCGTAAACCACTCTGTCGCCAAATGACTTACGCAAGTCCTTAATAACCAAGCGCCCGCGACGAAGTGACTTCGGCTTGACCGCTTCGCTGTTTGATTGCGCGCTCCCTATCGCCGGAGTCGTCTCATCCATATCGATTGCTTTCACAACGTTCATATCACGCCCGCCCTTTGCTTCGCGCGCCCTTGATCCTCGTGAGCGGGCGCGACACCGGTCGAAAGGCCGGGGGATGTGGCTTCGGCGACACCCCCCGGCAAGCAAGGTCTATTAGCTTCCCTTGAAGTCACTGATCTTTAGGATCTTCTCACGAACATTCATTTTCTTCTTCATGACGCCTTCCGAATGGAACACGTCAACGAAGGCCTGATACGAATTGAGATCAGTCTCGTTCAGATCGGAAAAGCTCCGCAAGTAGGGTTTGGCCAGAAGGCCCAGCTGCGCTTCACGGATCGCGGTGTATTTCGGAATGATGGCCTTGTACTTGTCGAAATTCGCCATCGCGAGAGAGGTTGCCACGTCGATGATCTCGACGATCTTTTCGGCGACCTCCGGACGCTCTTCGATGAACTTCGTCGTTAAGACGGCAGCCCCGGAATAGAAGGGATCGGCGATCACGCCGGCGACCGGATTGACGACG